>JAGXLU010000001.1 GCA_018334565.1 Halanaerobiales bacterium
TGAATGGCAGAACCAGCATTGAATATACTGCCCTCCAGAGCGTAGGTAACCTCTCCATTATAGCCCCATGCTATAGTTGTTAAAAGGCCATTTTCTGAATAAATTGGGGTTCGACCTGTGTTCATTAACAAAAAAGCCCCTGTCCCAAAAGTTATCTTGGTCATCCCTTCTCGATAACACCCTTGAGCAAAAGTAGCTGCCTGCTGGTCTCCAGCAATTCCAGCTAGAGGGATCTTTTCTTTAAAAAATATGTTTTTATCGGTGTATCCATAAATCTCACTGGAAGATTTAACTTCAGGCAGTATTTGAGGTGGTATATCTAAAATATCCAAAAGTTCTTGATCCCATTTTAATTCATGAATATTATATAATAGGGTTCTAGATGCATTTGAATAATCTGTAATGTGAACTTTTCCACCCGTTAACTTCCAGATCAAATAGCTATCTATGGTTCCAAAAATCAATTGTTTATTCTCAGCTTTTTTACGAGCTTCTTTTACATTATCTAAAATCCATTTTATCTTTGTTCCGGAAAAATAGGGGTCTAATAGTAATCCTGTTTTTTTTCTGAAAGTATCTTCATGTCCGTTTTCTATTAATTTTTTGCAAATATCTGAACTTCTCCTACACTGCCAGACTATTGCATTATAGATCGGTTCACCGGTATTTTTATCCCACAAAATAGTTGTTTCTCTCTGGTTGGTTATGCCGATCGAATCTATCTGTGAGAACTCTATATTTGACTTTTTGACAACACCATTGATAACACCGAGGGTTGAATTCCATATTTCTTCTGGATCATGTTCTACCCAGCCCGGCTTCGGATAATATTGAACAAATTCTTTTTTTGCTTTTTTAACAATATCACCCTTTTTATCATACAATAATGCCCTTGTACTTGTTGTACCCTGATCAATAGCCAATATATATTTAGACAAACCTCTTTCCCCCTAAAAATTATTTTTACTACTGTAGTGTTGCATAAATACAGCTTTCCACAAGCTTGATATCATTATCTTCAGCATACTCCCTTATTTCATCACTACGTGTACCTGGCTGTAGCCAAACATATTTAATTTTAAGTTCATTAATCTCCTTCATGATCAGTTTCCCGATCTGAGGATTTACAACCATATCAACTACATCAATCTTTTCTTCAACACTTGATAAATTGTCATATGTCTTTATCCCTTCAATTTTATTTAAAGAAGGGTTAATTGGAAATACATTATAGCCGTTTTCATCCAAAGCCTTTACAATCTTATAGCCATATTTATCTTTTTTATCAGTCGCACCTACTACCGCCCAATTTTTCATCTTTAATGTTTCTTTTTTTATTGTCATTTTTTTATTCTCCTTATTATTATTTAACAGTGTACTGAATATTTTTATGTATATTTATCTAAAAACCCTTATTTTTACCTTTTTTTATAAATAAAAGTTAATTTCAGCCCCAATTTTACAGTGGGGCTGTTTTTGCCTTATTTTTGTAGATCCATCGGTTCACCACAACAGATTAACTCTCCACCGCCTGCTTCAATAACCTTAACCACATTTCCACAGATCTGACATTTGTATACTTCACCTTTTTTCTTTACATTCATTTTATTGCCTCCTCATTTTATTAGTTTTATCTTCGCTTATAAAACTTCAATAATTCGTGAGCACTTAAAAAGATAACTGTAGCAGCAATTACATAAATCCAATCTAGCAGTGTGATTGCAGCAAAACCAAGATACTGATTGATAAACGGGGTATAAATTGCTGTAATTATCATTAATATAGAGATAAGCACTGAATACAACATCTTTTTGTTAGAAAAGAAATTTTTATTAAATAAACTTGCTTTTTCATATCTTCTGGACATGATATTTGTTAGCTGGGTAAAGGCAATTGTTAAATAAGTTATTGTTGTTGCCCTCCCGTAAAGGGGATGGGAAATGGTTAAATCTAAACTACCCATCCTCCCATTAAACAAATAGAAGTTTAAAAAGGCCAATCCACCCATTAAAATACCAAATATAGCAAACTCAGAAAAAGTACGCTTATTTACAATATGCTCATCCTTAGCTCTGGGTGGTGATGTCATAATATCTTTTGAACCCGGATCAAAAGTGAAGGCCGTTAAGGGTAATATCTCTGCTAAAAGGTCGATAGCCAGTATTTGTATTGCTAAGATGGGAACAGGGAAATTAAAGAGTGATACCCCGAGCAATCCCAATAAAACAACCGCAAGTTCTCCACCATTACTGGTTAAAGAAGCAATAACAGTTTTCTTTAGATTATTATATATAGTTCGGCCCTCTTCGATAGCATATACAAGGGTGGGAAAACTATCATCCAGAAGAATCAATTCCGCTGCCTGTTTTGAAACATCAGTTCCCATACCTCCCATCGCTACACCAATATGGGCACTCTTTAGAGCTGGAGCATCATTTACACCATCTCCGGTAACTGCAACTATTTTCTGTTGATTTTTTAAATTTTTAACTATACGTAATTTATGCTCAGGTGAAACCCTTGAAAAAATCAGACTTTTATTTTCGTCCATTATGTTCATGAGTTCTTCATCACTTATATCTTCAAAGTCATGTCCTGTTATAACCTTAATATCCTCGTCTTCTTTTACAAGATTTATCTCTTTACCAATAGCCTCTGCAGTAATAGCATGATCACCAGTCATAATATAGGTGTCTATATGGGCTGCATGAGCCTGCTCAATAGACTCTCTGACACCTTCCTTGGGGGGATCAATCATTGCTACAATACCCAAAAATATTACATCTTTTTCAACTTCTTTTAGTACATAATCTTTATGCTCCGGTTCCAATTTGCGGAAAGCAAAAGAAAGGACCCTCATCGCATTTTTTGAGTACTTTTCATTTAAATTTTTGTACTTTTCTTTATCTTCTTTAGTAATTGGTTGCTTTTTGCCATCTTTATAAATATATTTACTAATTGAAAGAACACTATCTAAAGCACCTTTCATTGCCAGATATTCTCCGTCTTCAAACTGTCTGACAGAACTCATCCTCTTCCTTTCAGAATCAAAGCTGAATTCATGTAATTCGGGATTTTCCTCATCTTCATTAGGTGAGCGTGTGCCTACTTTAGTTGAAAGAGTAATCAGAGCAGCCTCTGTCGGATCACCAACTGGATACCAGCTGGAATGTTCATCATCTGGTGGATGTATTTCTGCATTGGAAGCCATTGTAGCAGAATCAAACATAATTTCTAGTTTATCAATTACAGCTTGACTTACTTCTTTTCCATTTTCATCTAAAATCTTGCCGCGCGGTTCATAACCAATACCTGTGACATCATATTCCTGATTATCATAATAGACCTTTTGTACGGTCATCTCATTTTTGGTTAGAGTGCCTGTTTTATCGGTGGAGATCACATTTGTTGAGCCAAGTGTTTCTACCGATGAAAGTTTCTTTACAACCGCTTTTTTTTTGGCTAACCGATCAACCCCCTGGGCAAGTGCAACAGTGATTTGCATTGGTAAGGCTTGTGGTACAACAGCAACGGCAATCCCCAGTCCATAAATGATAGCAAAGTTTAAACCAAGCCCCAGATAAAAACTTATCCCAAATAATATTGTACCTATTATTACAGCAAAAACTGCAATTTTATTGGCAACAGATTTTAATTCCATCTGGAGGGGGGACTTAGATTTCTCTTCCTCCTGCGTCATATCCGCTATTTTACCCATCTCGGTATCCATACCTGTTGCTACTACAACACCCTTACCATTGCCAGATGCAACATTAGTACCAAGATATACCATATTTTCTCTGTCAGCCAGAGATTCTTTTTTGGCCATCTTATTACTATTTTTATTTTGAGGTAATGACTCTCCGGTTAATGAAACATCATTTGTCTTTAAGTTAAATGACTCAATAATCCTTAAATCAGCCGGAATCTTATCCCCCTCTTCTAAAACAACAATATCACCAACAACCAACTTATTTTGTGAGATCTCACTTGTTTTATTTTCTCTTATTACTTTAGAAGGGGACTGTATTAATTTCTCTAATGACTCCATAATCTCTTCAGCTTTATGTTCCTGATAATACCCGATAACTGCATTGATTAAAGAGATAACTAACATGACAATCCCATCACGATAATTTTGAATGATAAAAGACATACCAGCCGCTACTAAAAGAATTATCATTAATACATCTCTAAATTGCAGTAAGAACTTAATTAATTCCGGAGTTTTTTCAAGCCTGACAAGCTTGTTTTCTCCATATTTCTCCAATCTTTTTTTAGCTTCTGATTCTAAAAGACCTTTTTTTGATGTTTGTAAATTTTCTAGACTTTCCTTTACAGTTTTTCTATAAAAATCTTTATCTTTGTATTCTATTTGAAACACCTCCTATAAATCAATCAAAATATATGCCTGATCCCTTTGATTTTTGGGTCATTACAGCTAATTCTTCAATTTTTTTGTTCATGTATTTTTTATCAAGATCTTCTAAGATTTCTTCATCAAAACCATGTACAATATAATTACCAAATTCCCAGGTAATATCTTTAATCTTTTTCTCTGTACCCTCCGCAATGATAATTAGCGCTTCAATTAAAGAGGCAGCCACAGATACATCCCTCATCGAATAGTAGCGGAGCTGATACAATGTCTTGTATAATAGATAGTGAAAACTAACATCTTCAAAAATCAAGGTTAATTTATCTTCCTCACTATAATAATAGGTGTTTTCCATATCTGCTTTGGCAATTCTATCCAGGACCATTGCAGCTTGTTTGATACAAAATATTGCGGTGTTAGGATCATTGATACCGGGTGAGATAGCTCTCAATGCTACTTCTGTCAATTTTTGTAAACCAAATTCAATATCTTTGCTCTTATTTCTCTCCTTACCCACTAATATAAAATTGAGACAATTTTTCAGTTTTTTTTCATCCAGTTCTTCTACTTCCATTTCTGCAAGATCATAATAAATTGTAAAAACCTTTGTATTCTTTGTAACATAATCACCAATCATCTTTTCTGCATTTATAACAACATTATTTTCATCTGCAAAGTTGGATAACTTCAAGCCATTTATATCTCTTATAAAGCCAACCTGATCTGAATAGATACAAAATTGCTCTCTTGCCATTATCTGTTCAAGGTTGTAAGGAGGGTCATTTCTAATATTTTCATGTGTGTTATTAAACTCTCTAACCTCATCTACCAGTTCTAAAATTTCTGTAGTTAAGGTATCAATCAAAAGGTTAACTTGAATAGATTGGGCAACATGATTAATAAACAAAACAAAGTATATTATACAAAAGATGACTATAATAACACCAACAGCAGCAGAGAAAAACAGGTTTTGCTGATTACTATTTAAAAACAGCAGGGTTACTATTGAATAAACAAATCCTCCAATAAATATTCCTAAAACTCTTAAGGTTAATTTAGATTTTAAAAAGTCCTGTAAGGTCCGTGGCGAAAATTGGGTGGAATACGTCGTTAATACTACCATGATTATCGAAAATGAGATTGTTACAATAGATAAGAGTGAACCTGCTATCGTAGATAGTATAGTTTTTGTTATTTCAAAAGAAGTAAAAAATACGTTAGGAAGTATACTCATTAAATAGACCTGGTAATTTTTATCTAAAAATAAGACAATTAGCGAAATTATAAGAGCGTAGAAACTATATAGGACAGGTATATAATATATTTTTGCTCTCCAATCTTCAAAAAAATTAAAGTTTAAAAACTTCAACTAAAAACCCCCTCATTCCTTCATGATAATAATATCTTTCTCGGCTTAGACTTAGAATATAAGTACCTTAACATTATTATATTATAATATTGTTTACCAAATAGTCTTTATCCTCCTATCATTATATCTGAATTAAAACTTTATGCTTAAATTATTATTTTTATAATTCAAAATTGTTTTTATTAAAATCATTTTCTATCTCTATTTATTATTATACCTTCATTATTAATTTTGGACTCTTTTATATCGTATGATATATTCAATTGCTCTGCTGTGTTTTTTATAATTTTCTTGGTTAAAGAAAATTCTTTATCACTGAAAAATATTATTGTTGAACCACTTCCGCTTAAAAAAAATGGGCATTCGGTACGGATATTCATTTTTTTAAAAAAACTATTTAAATTATCGTTTAGTCTTAGTCTTTTATTTTGATGTATATAGTCTTTAGAACCTTTTTTTAATAATTTAATATCATTTTTTATTAATCCAGAAGTTATCAATGAGGCATTTGCAATATTTTTAATGACCTTATTAATAGATATCTTATCTTCAATTACTCGGCGGGCCTCTGCGGTTTTGATGGGAAATTCTGGTATAAATAATAGTGTATTAATCTTGGGAGAAAGTTTAAATATCTCATAAGATAAGCAATCATCTTCAATTTTATTAATGGAAAATCCACCCAATAAGGTCGGTACAATATTATCAGGATGGCCCTCTAATTTTAAAGCATAGTTGAGGATCTGATCTGTATTTAAATTAAGGGTGTAAAGTTCATTTAATCCACATATCACAGCAATTATGGCGTTAGCAGAACTACCCAGACCTCGATTGATGGGGTAATTTAACTTAACTTTTATTTCTAAATTATCAGTTTTTATTTTGTCTATATGTTTTTGCTTCATATATTCAATAGTTTTTAAAATTAGATTATCTTCTTTTTTTATATTTACAAATGATTGTTGATTGTCTTTAATCTCTATCTTTAATTTTAAATTATTAGTAATTTTAAATTGATATTCATTAAAAAGATTTAAAGCCAGACCAAAAGAATCATAGCCGGGCCCTAGATTAGCAGAAGTTGCGGGTGCTTTAACTTTTATCATTTCTTTCACCTAAATTTCCCAGTTTTCTAAATATTGTTTCTGCTCAACTGATAGTTCATCTATTGTTATGTTTTCAGCCTTCAATCTATATTTAGCAACCATCTCATCTATAGACTTGGGCACCTTATATAAACCGGGCAGCAGATCATTTTCAGTTAAATAAAGCAATGATAAGACCTGTAATCCAAAACTCATATCCATTATTTCTATGGGATGTCCATCTGCTGCAGCCAAATTAACCAATCGACCTTCTGCCATTAAGTATAGGGTTTTTTCTTCTATTTGATAGCCTTTGATATTTTCCCTATATTCAGATACATTTTGAGCTATCTCTTTTAATTTCTCCACATTTATTTCCACATTAAAATGACCGGCATTGGCCAAAATTGCCCCATTTTTCATAAGTCTAAAATGCTGTTCGTTAATCACATTTTTACAACCGGTTACTGTAATGAATATATCTCCCAAAACAGCAGCATCTTTCATTTTCATAATTCGATATCCATCCATTTTGGCTTCAAGGGCTTTAAAGGGGTCAACTTCTGTAATGATAACCCTTGCTCCAAGACCTTCTGCTCGTCTGGCTACTCCTTTTCCACACCAACCGTAACCTGCTATAACAATATCTTTGCCAGCTATAACCATATTGGTATTTCTCATCAGAGAATCTAAGACAGATTGGCCTGTACCATATCTATTATCAAAAAGGTATTTGGCCTGGGCATCATTAACAGACATCATGGGAAACTGCAAAAGATTATTTTTATCTAAAGACTTTAATCTGATAACACCGGTAGTGGTTTCTTCCGCCCCACCAATGATCTTATCTATTAATTCAGGTTGTTCATTATGTATTTTAGTGACCAAATCTCCCCCATCATCTATAATTAAATCTGGTTCTGAAGCAAGAATCTTATTTAATGAAGTATCATACTCCTTTTTTGTCTCTCCTCTCCAGCTGTAAACGTTTACCTCTTTTTTCGCTAGGGCAGCTGCAACATCATCCTGAGTAGAAAGTGGATTACTACCTGTTATAAAAACATCTGCTCCTAATTCTTTCAAAACCATGGCCATATAGGCAGTTTTAGCTTCTAGATGTAGACAGATAGAAACAGTTTTAGACTGCAGGGGCTTTTCATCCTTGTAATCCTCTTTAATCTTATTTAATACTGACATTCTCTCTTTTACCCATTCGATTTTTTTATCTCCCTTAGCTGCCAGACTTAAATCTTTTACTTTACTTTTCATGATTTGCCTCCTTGCTATTTCCCTGTATGACCGAAACCACCTTCACTACGGTTACTATCACTTAATTTATCAACTTCATCCCATTGTATATCAACTGTTTTGTGGATGATCAGCTGAGCAATACGATCATTTTTATCAATAAAAAATTCCTTATTGCTGTGGTTTATCAAAATAACACCTAATTCTCCTCGATAACCGGGATCTATTACTCCATCCGCATTTAAAACAGTAATACCTTTTTTTAAGGCAAGCCCGCTGCGTGGATAGACAAAACCACCATAACCTTTAGGAATTGCGATTTTTAAACCTGTTTTAATCAATTTATACTGACCGGGCTTCAAAATGTAGTCTTTTTTGGCCATCAAATCAACACCACAATCTTCTCCCCAATGTTGATATCTGGGTAATTTTATATTATCACCCATCCTCTTTACCTTAATTTTCATATATTTGTCCTCCTACTTAGCAAATATGTGCTGCCCAATACTGACCACAAATTTTCTTGAAGCAAAAAAACTTTTATTTTTAGCTGTGTCTGGATTATAGTAATAAAGAGAACCCAAGGTCGGATCTGTACCACTTAACGAATCACGAGCAGCTCTATAGGCTGAGCTATTGGGAGAATAATGAATCTGTCCATCTGCTACAGCTGTAAATTGATTCTGCTGATAAATAACACCTTTGATTGTATCAGGAAATTGATTGCTTAAAACTCTATTTATTATTACAGCTCCTACGGCAACCTGACCCATATATGGTTCTCCTCTTGCTTCACCATGAATGGTGCGGGCCATTAGTTCAATGTCGGAATCACTAATTGTTTTGGCCAAAACCTGTTTTTTGGATAGATTAAAAATGGGCAACTGAAGTTTTTCTCCCTTTCTGATTATAGAATTACCCATCTTATTTAAAGCCATAATCACACCAACTGAGGTATTAAAACTATTTGCCAGATCATAAAGGGTATCACCGGAATCTACATAATAGGTAATAATTTTATCTGGTGGAATATTTACCTCTGGCAGAGGTTGTTCTGGATTATATCTGACTGAATAATTTTTCCCTACATCCAGTTGAAAGTCTTCTTGATTATTTTGCTCAAAGGAAAACCTGTAATCCATATTTAGATCAGTACTTTTTTCATTATTATCTTTTTTAATCACTAATTCATCACCTATATTTATTTTAGCAGCATCCTCTATATGATTATTTGTCAAAATTTCCTTAACTGTTTTATTATAATCAGTAGCGATATCTGAAATAGTATCTCCATTTTGCACCACATAAATTAATGTAAACTCTGGTTGCGCAAATACAGCCGATGAAAATATAATGATTAATAATATGGTTGTAACATATACTTTAAAATGTTTTTCCATATTTATTCCTCTCCAGCCACATAATCTATTACCTCTCTTAAATTCATTTTTAAAACAGGACATCTATCAGGTATGGAGTTTAAAAAAACCCGTCCATAGTTCTTTCTGATAATTCTGTTGTCCATACAAATAACTATACCTTTATCATTCTTCGAACGAATCAGTCGACCAAAACCCTGTTTGAATTTAATAACTGCTTTAGGTATAAAATACTCGTAAAAATAGTTTTTACCTTCTTCATTTAATAATTGAATACGGGCTGCATTAACCGGATCACTCGGGACAGGAAAAGGTAGTCGCATTATTATCAAATACTTCAAATCGCTACCTACTATATCAACACCCTCCCAGAAACTTTGTGTACCGAAAATTACCTGATTTTTACTAGACTTAAATTTGTTCATAATATAATGTCGAGAAAATTTACTCTGAGATAATATGTTTATATTTTCTGTTTCTAATTCAGAGTTAATCCTATTGTAAAGTTGGTCAAGCATATTATATGAGGTAAAAAGAACCATAGTAGATCCTCTGAATGTTCTTAATATGTCCCTGAGGTCTTCTGTGATTTGACCTATAAAGATATCATGAGAGGGAGCATATATATCTGTTGGTATTATTAACCTGCTTTGCTTTTCATAATTGAAAGGGGAACTGACTATTACCTCTACTGGATGAGAAATTCCTAAAGCGTCAATAAAAAAATTAAAAGAATCATTTACACTTAAAGTAGCTGATGTTAAAAGAAAATTTCTCAAATTGCTCCACAAAATATCAGGCAGATGACTCTTAACATTCAAAAGAGCACTCTTGTGACTTATATATTGATCAGAATAGCGGTATTTTTCCAGCCAAAACACATAATCATCATCACTTGACTCCAGGTTAAAAAGTAAATTAAGGACCATATCATTGACAGTATTTAAATTCTGCTTTAATTCTAATACTTCAGATTTTATTTTATCATAATTCTTAATTATTTTTAACTCTTCTATTAATCTTTTTAAATAAATTAATAATTTTTCATAATTATTGTGGTAGTTAAAACCCTTTTGATTTATCTCTTGATAATCTTGATCTTCTTTAATCTCTTCTGTGATAATCAGGTTTTGTTTTTTATGCCTTTTAAAATATTTATCTAATAATAAGAAGTACTCCTTATTATCTTCTTCTAAGTCCTTAATAATAGCAATAATTTTTTTATCTATTAGCTTATAGATTTCTTTTTTATTTTCAACAGATAGTTCAGCCAATATATTTCTTATACGTGGAATTATAGAGTATCTTTTATCATATAACTTCTTCAAAACTCTTTTATTCATTTTATAGGAAGTATCTTTACCAAGATGATATGTAGCTACATCATGAAAATTATGTGCCTCATCAACTATAATACTTTTATATTTAGGTAGAGTGGAATATCCAACATTTTTCATAACAGCATCGGAAAGCAAAAGATAGTGGTTAACCACAATCAAATCCGAGTTAAACAATTCATTACGGGCCTTCATGAAATAACAATCATCATAATAAGGACAGAGACTTCCTATACAATAGTCATTGTCAGAAGCTACTTCATCCCAAACTTCATTTTTAAAGTTAAATTTAATCTCACTTTTAATACCAGCTTTTGTCTTTTGCGCCCAGTTAAATATCTTAGAAAAAGCAGCTTGCTCGTCATCCCCTCTAAATGAACCCGCAATATTTTTCAATTTCCGAATACAGAGGTAGTTCTTTCTGCCAATCGCTAAATCTGCCTTAAATTTAAAAGGCAAAACTTTTTTTAAGAATTCTACATCCTGGTTCATTATTTGCTGCTGTAAGTTGATAGTGTTTGTAGAAATCACAACAGGTTCTTTATTTTCATGTGCCCAATAGAGAGCAGGTATTAAATAGGCTAATGACTTACCGATGCCGGTTCCTGCTTCTATTAGGGTCTGTTCAGCCTGATTGAAATTGTCAATGATCTTTTCTGTAATTTCCAACTGTTGATTTCTATATTCAAAAGCTTTCATATGATGAGAAAGCGGACCATCTTCTTTGAAGTAATTTAATATTTCTTTTTTATTTATCCTTTTTTCTGTGCCGATTTCTTTTGGTTCAACTAATATATAAATATCTTCTACTTCATTATCAGAAATAGCAAAACCGACTCCCTTATTTCCCAATTTGGAAGCAATGTTAATATCTGGTCCAGAGGGAGTTGTATCACCGGAAGGGTGGTTATGTAAAACCATAGAATTTTTGCTTATATATTCGATAATGGCTGGGGCACTATTTTGATTACCGCGAGCCAAAACTTCTACACTATCGATCAAATTTTTCTCAAAATCGATTCCTAGTAAAAAGAATACTTCATTACCTTCGGCTGCTTTTATTTCTCTTCTGATTATCTCTTTAATATCTTCCCTAAAAGCATTTACTATTTGCAAATTATTCACCTTTTAATTTAAGTATTGTTTGAATATCTTTATCTACACCGTTAAAACCAGGAGTTTCAATAATATAAACCTTATCTTTTAAAAGAGGATGATTTATTATATATGAAAAACTATCCAAACTAATTTTCCCCTGGCCAATATGTGCATGCCGATCTTTATTAGAACCCATTGCAAATTTGGAATCATTAAGATGAATTAACCTGAGGTTATTAACCCCCAATATACTATTTACTTCTTTAATAATGTGGTTAATTCCTCTTTTGTGGGATAAATTATAGCCAGCCACAAAAAGATGACAGAGATCTATACAAATCCCCAACCTTTTAAAGTTGTCTACATTCTTTAATATTTGTCCAAGCTCGTCTACTTGACTACCGATCTGTGTACCTGCTCCCGCTGTATTTTCTGCAAGTAAAACAGTCTCATTTTTAACCTCATCTAAGATTATTTTTAAAGCCTTTATAATCCTTTTTATCCCTTCTTCTTTACTAGAATTTAAATAACTACCGGGGTGAAAAACATAGTAATCAGCTTTCAAACGGCCGGCCTGTTTGTAATCTCTTTTTAATTCATCAATTGACTTTTTATATTGTTCTGCTTGCGGTGAGGCTAAATTGATAAGATAACTGGAATGTACAACAAGACTTTTAATATTATTGACTTCCATCTTATCCTTCATTTTTTTTATTTCTTCTTCTTTAAGTATTTTCTTCTGCCAGCTACGTGGTGATTTTGTGAATATTTGAAGCGCATTTGCTTTAATTTTTATAGCCCTATCAATTGCCTTGTCCATGCCCCCGCTTATCGAGAAATGTTTTCCCAACTTCATTTTGAGTTCTCCTTTAACATTGATTTGCACATTATCCATGGATAAAAAAACAACCTCAATTATCTCCTACAATATATAATATCTATGAGGAGGTATTTTGAGGTAATTTAAGTTAACTTTATTAACTAAGCTTACTGTTTAATTTCTTTATAGATCAGAATCTTATTCTACATCTTTCATAGAAAGATTGATCCTATCTTTATTATCTATCTTGATCACCTTGACTTTAATCTCATCACCAACACTTAAGACATCTGAGACTTTATCGATATGTCTGTCAGCTATTTTGGAGATATGAACCAGACCCTCTTTACCAGGCAGTATCTCAACAAAAGCACCGAAGTTCATTAATTTAACTACCTTACCATTATACACTTCGCCCACTTCTACTTCACGGGTTAGATCTTCTATCATTTCCTTTGCTCTTTGACCACTTTTTTGATCATCAGCCAAAATAAAGATAGTTCCATCATCTTCAATATCAATACTAGCATCAGTTTCATCTATTATTTTATTAATCATTTTACCGCCCGGACCAATAACATATCTTATTTTTTCAGGGTTAATCTGCATGGTCATAATGAGAGGTGCATTTTTAGATAATTCAGGACGGGGTTCGTCCAATACTTCAAGCATCCTATCTAAGATAAATAGACGGCCTTGTTTGGCTTTTTTAAGAGCAGTTCTTAATAAATCTTTGGAAAGTCCGCTGGCCTTAATATCCATTTGAAGAGCGGTTATGCCATTTTCCGTACCTGCTACCTTGAAGTCCATATCGCCATAATGATCTTCCATTCCCTGAATGTCAGAAAGGATCGCATAATCCTCACCCTCTTTTATTAGTCCCATTGCAATACCTGATACAGGGTTTTTAATTTTTACACCTGCATCCATTAAAGATAAGGTGCTGCCACAAATACTGGCCTGAGATGAAGAACCATTTGATTCCAACACCTCTGAAACTACTCTGATTGTATAAGGAAATTCTTCTTTAGATGGAATCATCGGTTCTAAAGCTCTTTCCCCCAGATGGCCATGACCTATTTCACGCCTGCCTGGTGATCTAAGTGGGTTTGTTTCTCCTACACTAAAAGGAGGAAAGTTATAGTGATGCATAAATCTTTTGGTACTATCTTCTCCTAAGCCAAAAATGGTCTTTTGATCACTACTTGCTCCCAGAGTTACAACACTTAAAGCCTGAGTCTCACCTCTGGTAAATATGGCAGATCCATGAGTACGCGGTAAGTTGCCCACTTCACACCAGATTGGTCTAATTTCATCATACTGTCTTCCATCTGGTCTTCTTTTTTCTCTTAAAATCATTTCTCTAACACATTTTTTTGTTAATTTATCGAAAACAGTATCAACCATTTTATTATATTTTTTTTCTTCTTTTAAATAATTTTCCAAATTATCTGAGAGATAGTCTTTGGTTTCTTCTTTAAGTTGATCGATTGCATCTGCTCTTTTTTGTTTTTCAATGGTATCGACTGCATCTTTAAGTTTGTCTTCAGCAAATTTATTAATTAATCCTTCAACACTATCTTCTACATCATTTACAAGCTGTATATCTGCTTTTTTATCTCCGGCTTCTTCTCTCATCTTAATTTGTTCTTTCACAATCTTTTTTATCTCTTCATGGGCAAAATCAATAGCATCTAAGATTACTTCTTCATCTACTTCATCCGCGCCTGCTTCTACCATTAAAACTTCATCTTCGGTACCTGCTACCGTTAGATCAAATTCTGATTTTCCCCTTTCTTCTTCATTGGGATTAAGAACTAGTTCTCCTTCAACTAGACCAACTTTTACTCCACCGATTGGACCATCAAAAGGAATATCAGATAAGCAAAGAGCTGCCGATGCACCATTCATTGCTGCAATATCTGGTTCATGATCTTTATCAAGTGATAGGATAGTAGCAATTACCTGTATATCATGTCTCATGCCGGCAGGAAAAAGTGGACGTAGTGGTCTGTCAATCAAACGGGCAGAAAGAGTAGCAAAATCACGTGGCCGTCCCTCTCTTCTATTAACACTTCCCGGTATATTACCTATTGCATATACTCGTTCTTCATAGTTGACCATTAATGGTAAGTAATTTATACCCTCTCTGGGAGAAGACATGGTTGCAGTAACTAATACCATAGAATCTCCATATCTTACTGTTACTGACCCGTTGGCCTGTTTAGCTAATTTGCCGGTTTCAATTTCCATTTCTGAACCAGCAAAATCAAACTTCCAATTTTTGTTCATATGTTTTTATCCTCCTTATAATTTACATAAAAATAATATTTCTTAAAATAAAGAGCGGGTTAAACCCGCTCTTTTGAATGCCCTATTTAATTAACCTCTTAGTCCTAAACTGGAAATCAATTCACGATACCTCTGCACATCTTTGCCTTCTAAGTATCTTAATAATTTCCTTCTCTGACCAACCATCTTAAGTAGTCCTCTTCGAGAAGAATGATCCTGTTTATGTTCTTTTAAGTGATCATTAAGTTCGGAAATTCTTTCAGTTAATATTGCAATCTGTACTTCAGGTGAACCAGTATCTTTTTCATCTCTGCGGTACTTTTCAACTATTGCCTGTTTCTTTTCTTTAGAAATCAATTACTTTCACCTCCTAAGTGCTGATACGCCTTAAACCAAGTAACAAGTTGAGGATTCTTATTCCTAGTATAAGGTATTTAATTAACCAAAAAAATTATATCACAGAACCTCTAAGATGTAAAGAATATCCTTATTTATGGCCGCTATTAATTGATCTACATCTTCAAATTTCTTTTCACCCCTCAGAAATTCAATCATTTCCAGATATACAAACTCTCCATATAAATCTCCTTCAAAATTTGGCAAATGAACTTCTATGGTAAAGTTATCATCATCAAAAGTAGGTTTATGGCCAAAATTTGCCACACCTTTATATTTTTTATCATCTTCTATATATAAGTAAACTGCATAAACTCCATCTGGAGGGAGTACATATCTAATTATTGGCTTTATATTAGCTGTTGGTATACCTAATTTTTTGCCTCTACCAAAACCTTTGACAACTTCACCCTCTATGATGAAGTTTTGATCAAGATGTTTTTTGAGCTCCTGAAGTCGCCCTGCTTTTATCAAATCTCTAATTACACTACTAGAAATCTTATGATCACCGATCTTTAAGGGCTTAATTGAGGTTAGTGCAAAGTTATACTCTTGACTCATCTTCTTTAATTTATCTATATTCCCATTGCCCTGATAACCCAGACTAAAATCAGCTCCAACTACAATGTGCTTTGTATTTAAATTATCTAAAATAATTTTCTTTATAAATTCATCAAACGGAGTTAAAGAAATATCATGGCTGAATTCCATTTCAAAGTAATAATCGAAACCCAGTTGGTTTAATCTTTTAATCTTCTGAGATTTTGAACTCAAATAGAGATGGTTTTTTCCATCACCAATTACCTCGTCTGGATGTGGATCAAAAGTAAGCACACCACTTTTAAGGTTTTTCTCTTTTGCTATGTCTAAAGTATCCTTTAATATTTTTTTATGTCCCTTATGTATTCCGTCAAAAGAACCTATGGCTATAACATTATCATCTAGTTCATATTGATCAAATGTTCTGCTTTTAATTATCTTCATCTTGAACCCCCATCATAAAATACTCTCAAAGCCTGTATATATAAATTATCATCTTCATTTAATTTAACTTCACTAATTGAAATAAATTGACCTTTAGAATATATTAATAACTTTTCAGCCAGTTTTAAATCAAAAGGCCATTTTTTAAAATTTTTGGCTAACAATTTAGTTCCATTAATAGCATATTTAAAAGCATAATCTTTAACCGTAAGTGTCCTGTAATCAAGAGGTTGATCAACTGGTATCAATATATTATTTAAATTATCATCTGATATTTGATCCCATCTTATTGTATCTTTAAGTTTAAAGGGTCCTGACGAGGTCCTTAACAGATCTTTTAAATAAGCGGAAGTATTGAGCCTTTCACCAATATCTCTAGCCAGAGATCTAATATATGTGCCCTTAGAACAGTTAACCTTTATTTTTATAAAAGGTAGATCTATATATATGAGATCAATACTTCTTATTTCCACCTGGCGTTTTTTAATATCAACACTCTCATTATTCCGGGCATAGTGGTAAAGTTTTTTTCCTTTTTTCTTTACAGCGGAATATATAGGAGGTCTCTGCATAATCTTACCAGTAAAAGTTTTGATAGCTCCAATAATTTCTTCATCTTTTAAGTTCTCCCACAAACTGTCTTTTTTTATTATCTTTCCATCTGCATCTAAGGTATCTGTAGATATACCTAGTTCAATTTTAGCTAAATATTCTTTGTTTTCTTCTGGAAGGTAGGGAATCACCTTGGTTGCTTTATTTATACAAACCGGTAATACTCCTGCTGCAGAGGGATCTAATGTACCTGTATGTCCACACTTTCTTATTTGCAAAATTTTTTTTACATATCCAACAATATCAAAAGACGTCATACCGGGCGGTTTTAAAATATTAATAATACCTGCCCTTTTAGACATTTTTTTTCACCTCATCTAAAACATTTTTAATTACTTGATTTAAGCTGCCTTTAACCTTTGTCCCAGCAGCTCGAGGATGGCCGCCGCCACCAAATTTATGGGCGATTTCACTCACATCAAGATAACTATGCGAACGAAAACTGATATCAATAAGGCCTTGTTCTTTTTCGACAAAAGAAATCCCCACCTCTATTCCTCTTATATCACGTGGGTAGTTAACTAAGTTGTTAATCTCTTCTATATTGATTTTTATATTTTTAATCTCTTGATTCGACAAAACTAGCCAGGCAATCCTATCTTTCTCATCTACTTTTATATTATGCAAGGCCTCAGCCAACATTTTCAAATAATCAACAGAAGGGTAACTTTTTAAAAACCTATTTATTTCAACAATATCAACACCTGCTTCTTTTAAATCTGCGATTAACCGAAAGCTGTCTGGATCACTATTAGGATATTGCAAAGAACCGGTATCAGCCAAAACTGCTAGAGCAATAGCAGTCCCAAGTTCTTTTTTTATATCGACATTTAAAAATTTCAGCTGTTTGTAAATTATCATACCAACAGCTGAACTTTCAGCATTGACATAGTTCAAATTACCAAAGCAACTATTATCCTGATGGTGATCAATATTGATAATATATTTTTTGGTTATATATTTTTTATAATGGCCCAAGCGCTCTAAATTGGCCGTATCTAAGACAATAACATTTGAAAAGCCATCTAGTTTATTTAAAGAACTATTAGCTTTATATACATAATAATCATGGTTTTTTAAATATTTAAAAAGCATCTCATAATTACTGCTAATATCGCTGTGCAATAATATTTTAGCTGATTTATTTAAACTATTCAAGAGAAATTTATAGGCCATAATAGATCCAACTGCATCACCATCGGGATCTATATGACCTATTATTAGATAATCATCATTATCTTTTATATAATTTGCAATTTCACTAAGAGAGTTATTCTTCACTTTCGTCTTTCCTCTTTTCATCTTCTTCAATAACTTCATCAATCAAATGAGATATATGAACACCCTGTTCAATTGAATTATCATATCTAAATATAATCTTGGGGGTATGAAAGGTAGTCAGCCTTTCCCCAACTAACTTTTGAATAAAGTTACTAGCCTGATGAAGTCCTTCCATAGTCTCCTTTTTTTCCTGTTCACTTCCAATTATGCTCACCATAACTTTAGCATGTTTTAAATCATTAGAAACCTTTATTTTTGTGACTGATATAAAACCTATACGCGGATCTTTGATCTCTTTTAATAAAATATCACTTATTTCTTCTTTTAAAAGCTGACTCATTCTTCTTACTCTTTTTTTATTAGCCATAATATTTCACCTCTATAAGGATCTTTCTATCTCCTTATATCTATATATTTCTAAAATATCTCCTATCTTTATATCATTATAATCGTCGATACCAATCCCACATTCATAACCTTCTTTTACCATTCTTACATCATCTTCAAAACGCTTTAATGAACTTATACTACCTTCGTGAACAACAACACCATTTCTGATCAGTCTTACATAATCATTTCTGTTAACTTCTCCTTCTTTTACATAAGAACCCGCAATTATACCCACATCAGGTACTTTAAAGGTATCTCTTACTTCCACTCTACCGACTATTAACTCTTTATATTCAGGTTCGAGTAATCCCGACATAGCTTTTCTAATATCATCTATTACTTTATAAATAACTCGATATGTTTTGATCTCAACTTTTTCTTTTTCAGCTGCCTTGCGAGCATTTGTACCTGGTCTAACATTAAAACCAATAATTATTGCATTAGAAGCACTGGCTAAGTTAACGTCTGTTTCATTAATAGCACCGACCCCTGTATGAATTATATTTACGCTTACTTCGTCAGACTCTATATTCAGCAAGGAACTTTTCAAGGCTGCAATTGATCCCTGTACATCTGCCTTGATTATTACATTTAATTCCTTAATTTCACCTTCCTGAATATTTCTATAAAGGTCTTCTAAGGAGACCTTGGAATCTTTTTTGAGCCTTTCTTCTTTGCGTTTTGCCTGTCTTTTATCAGCTAAATTTCTAGCCGTTTTTTCATCTTCCATAACCCGCATATATTGACCCGCTTCAGGCACATCATTAAATCCTAAGACAATAACCGGAGTAGATGGTTTGGCTGTTTTGACTCTCTCGCCGTGTTCATCCAGTAAGGCTCTTACCCGTCCACTGATCATACCTGCTAAAATATTATCACCAATCTTTAGAGTGCCATTTTTGACAAGCACCGTTGCCACTGGTCCCCTGCCTCTATCTAGTTCAGATTCAATGATAACGCCATCTGCAATTCGGTCGGGGTTGGCTTTCAATTCTTCAACTTCAGCTACCAGTGTAACCATCTCCAAAAGTTCATCTATATTTTCACCTTTCAAAGCTGAAACAGATACACAGATCGTGTCACCACCCCATTCTTCTGGGACTAAACCATGTTCTGTTAACTCTTGTTTAACCCGATCAGGTTGAGCATTTGCTTTATCTATCTTATTAACTGCTACAATAATCTGGATACCAGCTGCCTGGGCATGATTTATGGCCTCTATGGTCTGAGGCATAACACCATCATCAGCTGCTACCACCAGTATTACGATATCGGTCAGCTGGGCTCCCCTGGCCCTCATAGCAGTAAATGCTTCGTGTCCAGGTGTATCGATAAAGGTAATTTTCTTATCTTTATATTCAGCTTGATAGGCACCAATATGTTGTGTTATGCCACCAGCTTCGCTTTCAGCTACTCTTGTTTCTCTTATCATATCAAGTAGGGTTGTCTTCCCATGATCTACATGTCCCATAACAGTAACTATAGGAGGTCTGTTTTTAAGATCCTCCGGCTTGTCCACTATTTCATCTAAAATCAATTCACTATCTCTTTCTTCAATTTCATCATCTTCACTTATTTTAACTTCTAAACCCATTTCATCCTTTAAAATTTGTATCTCATCTTCATCAAGTGAGTAATTAACATTGGTCATTATCCCCAACTGCATCATCTCTTTAATTATCTTATTGGCAGGAATGTTAACTTTTTCTGAGAGGTCTCTAATCGAAATGCCCTCTCTGATCTTTAAATAATCTGCTTCAATATCTTTTTGGGGTTCTTTATCTTCTTCTATTTCTTGATCTATTTCATCTGTTTTAATCTCTTTCGCCACTTTTTTATCTTCAGTTTTAATTACTTCTCTGACAAGTTCAGCTGTTTCATCTTCAATCGTGCTCATGTGACTGGTTACCTCGATCCCAAGGTCATTGAGAATATCAACCAATTCTTTACTCTTCAAATCCAGTTTTTCAGCTAACTTATAGACTCTCATTTTACTCAAACTAACCACCTCCATATTAAGTTTTTTGTTGTTCATCTGTTTGTTTTTCTTCAGTTTCTTCTATTGTTTTTTCATCTTTTTCTTCTAATTCTTCATTTCTTTCTCTTTCTTCTTCTTGCTTCTTTTGCATCTCTTCGAACTCTGATTCTTTTTTAATATCTATTTTCCAACCCGTTAATTTAGCCGCCAGCCTGGCATTTTGTCCCTCTTTGCCAATGGCTAAAGATAACTGAAAATCAGGCACTACCACTGTCGCACTCTGTTCTTGTTCATCAATAACAACAGCCTTTACTTCAGCCGGGTTAAGGGCATTTGAAACAAAATCTTCCGGATTATCACTGTATTTAACAATATCTATTTTTTCTCCATCCAATTGTTCCACAACTGATTTAACACGCCTTCCCTGAGGACCAACACAAGCTCCCACAGGATCAACCTTACTATCATAAGAAAAGACAGCAACTTTAGATCTAAAACCTGCCTCTCTTGCAACTGAACGTATTTCAACAATACCATCAAAAATCTCTGGAACTTCTACCTCAAACAATCTTTTCAAAAGGGCCGGATGGGTTCTTGATACTAATATACGAGGACCTTTAGTAGTAGATGAAACCTCAACAACATAAAGTTTTAATCTAAAACCAACCTTGTATTGCTCTGTAGGTATCTGTTCTGATACCGGTAAAAGAGCCTCTGTTTTGCCCATATCAATAAGTACATTATCTTTATGGAACCTCTGGATAGTACCTGTTATTATTTCTCCTTCTTTACGCTTATAATCTTCATAAAGAACATCTCTTTCAGCTTCTCTTATTCTCTGCATTACAACCTGTTTAGCGGTCTGGGCAGCAATCCTACCAAAATTATCTGGGGTTATTTCTACATCCACATATTCCTCCAATTCGACTTCGGAATCTATTTTTTTGGCATTTTCAAGTAATATTTCATAATTATCATTCTTAATCTCTTCCACCACTTTTTTTCTTGAAAAGACCATTACTTGGCCGGTTTCTTCATTTACCTCTACACTTACATTTTCTTTTGAACCGAAATCTTTTTTATAGGCTGAAAGTAGGGCAGCCTCAATCGCTTCTAAAAGAACATCTTTCGCAATGCCCTTGTCCTTTTCTATATCATCAAGCGCCTTCAACAAGTCAAGATTCATTTTTTTCCTCCTTTAGATCCAGCTAGAAATTAAACTCTTCGTAAAGATTTGCCCTGGCAATATCTGAATAATCTATTTCCATTTTTTTATCTGTATCCTTTAAATTTATGGTTACAACTTGATTTTTATCGATTCCAACTAATTTACCAATAAATACTTTTGTTCCGTTAATTTTTCTATATGTGCTAATCTTAATGCTCTCTCCACTAAATCTTTCATAATCTTTAATCTTTTTTAAAGGCCTCTCTAATCCTGGTGAAGATACCTCTAAAAAGTATTTTTTTTCAATGGGATCTACCTCATCAAGTTTTTGACTAATCAGCCTGCTCAGATTACTTAACTGATCTATAGTTAACTCACTTTGTTCATTTTCAACAAAAATTCTTAAGATCCAGTTTTGCCCCTCTTTAATATACTCTATATCAACCAAATCTAAGTCATTTAATTTGACTATTGGTTTTATTATCTTTTTTAACTGATTAATCATTTTGCTCATTTTTTAAGCCTCTCTTTCATAAATTAAAGAGTGGGCTCCCCCACTCCTCAATAAATCAACATTTACCATACTATAGCCTATCATAAATTGGAGTAATTTTCAAGAATTAGAAAAGAGAGATAACTGATTTCTATCTGGAATTCCCTCTAACGAACCATGTTCTTTCATGTTTTCAATTACAGTTTTG
This sequence comes from Halanaerobiales bacterium, assembly GCA_018334565.1. Lineage (GTDB taxonomy): Bacteria > Bacillota > Halanaerobiia > Halanaerobiales > M55B127 > M55B127. The sequence continues at coordinate 22,517 of JAGXLU010000001.1, forward strand.
CTTAAACTTGTCCTATTTGTTAAATCTTCTATTGAAATAAATTCTCCCTTTTGCCTGGCTTGTATTATGCTTTCTGCAGCACTTGACCCCAGCCCATCCAAACAGATTAATGGAGGAACGAGTTTATCATTTACCTCAATGAATTTGTCCGTCTTAGAATTATATAAATCCACTCTTCCGAATTCAATACCTCTATACATAGCCTCTTTAACTACCTTTAAAATAGTCGATGTTTCTTTTTCCTTTGAAGTCAGCTTATCCTGCTTTTTTAACTTTTTGAGATAGTCTTCTACATAAGCTAGACCTTTATCAACAATCTGGGCATCAAAAGAACTAGCCTTTGTTGTAAAATATGTCATATAAAAAGCAGTTGGATAATGGACCTTAAAATATGCAATGCGATAAGCCATCATTACATAGGCTGCTGCATGAGCTTTGGGAAACATATACTTAATTTTTTTACAGGAGTTTATATACCACCCAGGTATATTGTTTTCTTTCATCATTTTTTCTGACTGTTTTTTTAGCCCCTTACCCTTTCTAACACTTTCCATAATATGAAAGGCATCTACCGGTTTTAGCCCCATTTCAACTAAGTAGTTCATTATATCATCTCTTACAGAAATCACCTCTGAAAGATCTGCTTTTTTGTTTTTAATCAGCTGGCGGGCATTGTTCAACCAAACATCTGTTCCATGAGACAATCCACTGATGCGTAGTAGTTCAGCAAAACTCTTGGGCTCTGTTTCAATCAGCATTTGTCGGACAAAACTGGTGCCAAATTCGGGAATACCATAGGTCCCCACTGCTGAGTTAATTTGATCTTTATTTAAATTTAAACTTTCAATCGATGAAAATATCTGCATAGTTTTTTCATCATCAAGGGGGATAGATTCCGGATCAACTCCCGTTAAATCCTGCAGCATTCGAAGTGAGGTAGGATCATCATGACCTAAAAGATCCAGTTTTAAAATCCTTCCACTTATTGAATGGTAATCAAAATGGGTGGTTCTAACTCTTGTATTTTGATCATTGGCAGGATGCTGGATTGGCGTAAAATCATAAACATCCATTTTTTTAGGAACAACCATCAATCCACCCGGATGCTGCCCAGTAGTTTTCTTAACACCTGCACAACCATCTACCAGACGATTTATCTCTGCTCTTTTAACATCTATATCATTATCATCAAGATAATTTTTAACGAAACCAAAGGCAGTCCTACTTGCAATTGTTGAAATAGTTCCCGCCCTAAAAACATAATCGCGTCCAAAAAATTTTTCTGTAACCTCATGAATCTTGTTTTGATATTCCCCGGAAAAATTCAAATCAATATCAGGTACCTTATCTCCTTCAAATCCCATAAAAACTTCAAAAGGAATATCAAAACCATTTTTTTTATAATCTGTGTCACATTTCGGACATTTCTTATCTGGCAGATCGATACCCGTACTGTATTTTTTATCAGTAATCATTTCTACATTTTTACATTGAGGACAGCGATAATGAGGAGGAAGAGGATTCACCTCAGTAATTCCGCACATGGTGGCAACAAGCGAGGAACCAACTGAACCCCTTGAACCAACTAAATATCCGTCTTTTAAAGACCTCTTAACAAGTTGATGTGCAATTAAATAAATCACTGAATAACCATTATCGATTATGGAAGTCAGTTCTTTTTTTAGGCGTTTTTCGATTAATTCTGTTAAATCATCCCCATAGAGATTTTTTGCTTTATTATAAGTCATTTCCTTTATCTGCTTATCTGCCCCCTCTATTTGGGGAGTATAGATTCCTTCCGGAATCGGTTTTATATTATCTATCATCTCATATATTTTATTAGGATTATCTATTACAATCTCTTCTGCTTGTTCATTATCAAAGTAATCAAATTCTTTTAACATTTCCTCAGTTGTTTTAAAATATAAAGGGGGTTGGTTATCATAATCACCATAACCCTGACCGGCCTGCAGTATTTTACGATAAATCTCATCTTCAGGATTAAGGAAATGCACATCACCAGTGCCTACAACCAACTTATCATGCTCTTTTCCAAGTTCATATATCCTTTTGTTAATCTCTTTTAAGACCTCTTGATTATCTACTTGATCAGGTATCAAAAATTGATTATTGGCCAAAGGCTGAATTTCCAAAAAATCATAAAACTCTACAACCTCTTCAATCTCAGCTCTGCTCCTATTATTTAATAGATATTTAAAAAGCTGGCCTGATTCACAGGCAGAACCAATCAACAAATTATCACGTTCAGCCAGCAGTTCACTTTTTAATATTCTTGGCTTTCTGTAAAAATTATTAAGATGGGCCTGAGAAACTAATTTGTATATTGTCTTTAAACCCGCCTTGTTTTTAGCAAGGATAAGTGCATGGTAAGGATGCATTTTTTTCCAGTTAATATTTTTAGCCAATTCATTTATATCTGTGATCTTATTTATCTTCTCTGCATCTCTTTCACCTAATAACTTCAAAAACAATTTAGCAGTTGCCCGGGCATCATCCAATGCCCTATGGTGGTTTTTTAACTCAATATCATAGTATTCAATAAGTGTCGATAGCTTATGTTTTTTAAGATCAGGTAGGACCGCCCTGGCCAAACTCAAGGTATCAATTCTGGTAATTTCATCATCTGTAAAATATTTATTCAAATCATCTCTGATAAAACTATAATCAAAATCCATGTTATGCGCAATCAATGGCTTACCGTCAAAAAATTCAACAAAACTTTGAAAAACCTGGGCATAATCCGGAGCGTCTTTGACCATCTTATCATCTATACCGGTTAAATTACTTATTTTGTTCGGAATGCTGATATCAGGCTTAACTAAAGAAGAAAAACTGTCAACAACTTCACCACCCTTAATTTTTACAGCTCCTATTTCTATAATCTCATTTTGTATAGGATTCAGTCCTGTTGTCTCCAAATCGAAGACAACAAACTCTTCTTGATCAATATCACAGGTAGTCGGATTAACCACAATCGGCTTGCCATTATCTATCAAATAAGCTTCTAGGCCAAAAATAATATCTACCCCATATTTTTTGCCAGTCTGATAGGCATCTGGATATGCCTGCACAACACCATGGTCTGTTATTGCCAGGGCTTTATGGCCCCACTTTGAAGCTAGTTTTACAGCTTCTTTTACATCTACCGTAGCGTCCATTGCACTCATCTGGGTATGAAGATGTAGTTCAATCCTTTTTTGAGTAGATTTATCCTGCCTCTTTTTTTTATACCCAATTTTATTGATAGCGTTGGCTATTAATATCAAATCATTACTGTATTTATCGTATTGAATATCTCCTCTAATTAAAACTTTTAAATCTTTTTTTAACCGCAAACGCTTGTTTTTTTTCAAAAACACCTTGCAGGTTAGAGAATCCTCATAGTTAGTAATATGAAAAGTATGTAGATGTAAGTTCTTATTTATTTCTTTTTCATTTTGATCAAAGATTATTCCACTTGTTATTACGTTTTTTTGAGCATTTGAAATCTCTTTTAATGGAACTTTTTGATCAGTATTCTTAATTCTACGTCCATAAATGATCTGTTTTTTTATTTTATCTTTAGCTTTTCTTTGTTTGCTTTTTTCGACTTTCTTTTTTGTAAAGCTGTTTTTTAAAGACTGATCATCTTTAAAAAAATCCCCATTTTCAATCGCAATATTCAGTTCTCTATCGAGGTAAAAATATAGTCTGTTCTTTAAAAAATTAATAAACCGGGTATTGTTAATTTTTTTAGCTGCTAATTTTGTTTCCAAAGAGATGATCAATTGATCATCTTTTAAAAATAATTTTGCCCTATCAAACCAGGCCTTGCTGTAAGAAAATTTTTCATTTAATTCCCTGCTTAACTGTGGCCAGATCATCTTGACTTCTTGTTTTAAAGTAATGTTAAAATCATAGTTGATAGAAAAACCCGGTAATAACTTTTTGATTTTATCACTAAGCTCTTCAATCTGATCCTCATTATTTACAATAATTCTACAGCTTTTATTTTTTTTATCAACCATGATATATTTTATTTTATCTTTATATTTTTCTCCGGGCTGAATAACCTCAAACACTTGATCCCTCCTAAAACATACAACTTATTTATCTGTAATATTACTAAAAATTGTCTTGAGAATATCTAAATACATCTTGCTTCTGGATTTAACACCCTTAATAAAACCCATCTTCTCTTCTTTCATTACGTGTGTTAAATCTTTTAAATCAACCTTTTTTACCCTTTTATCATCTTTGAAATACTTATTTAAGGCCACTTCCACCCCAAAACCTCGTTCAGCCAGATTTTTAACCTTAAGAAGTTCTGACATTTTTATAGCCCTTTGCCCAGATAGTTTTGGTGAGACAATCTGAGCTAAATCTGTGAGACCTCGCCCGCTTTTAAAAACCCCAATTGTCATATCTGCTTCATCTGTAACAAGGGGGTTAATGAGCTTATATATGTGTTGTTTGTTTAAACCTATTAAATCTCCATCCAAAAGAACAATAATATCTGTTTCAATCTCTGATATTCCTTTTTGCAAAGCAGCCCCTTTACCTTTATTGACATCAAGTTTATATATACGAGCTTTCCTTTTATCAGCTTCCTGGTAGGTGTTATCCTGAGAACCATCATCAACTACTATGACTTCATCGATTAAAGAGGTGTTATTTAAAACATCAATGATATCACCAATGGTCTTTTCTTCATTATAAGCGGGTATCAAAGCCTTTATTATCATCGGGACACTCCCCTTTATTTTAATTCAGAGAGAAACTTTTTAATTTCAATCTTGTAGTTATCTAGAGAAATTTCATAATCCTGGCCGGTCTGTCTGTTATGGAGTTCTATGACATTATTTTGTAGTGAGCGGCTGCCTAATGTAATCCTCAATGGGATTCCAATTAAATCAGCATCATTAAATTTAACCCCCGCCCTTTCCAATCTGTCATCTATAAGTACCTCAACATCCATTTTTTTAAAATATTCATAGATGTTTTTAGCTGTTTTTTGAACCTCTTCATTGTTACCTAAAGGTAGAATTATTATCTGATAAGGTGCGATAGATTTGGACCAAATAATACCATTTTGATCATTACTCTGTTCTATAGCAGCGGCAACAATACGAGTAACACCAATCCCATAACTACCCATAACTACTGGCTGTTCTCGACCATTTTCATCAAGATATGTTGCTCCCATACTCTCACTATATTTTGTGCCGAGTTTAAAAATATGACCTAACTCTATACCGGATTTAATTTTTAGATGACCTTTATCACATTCAGGACAGCAGTCACCTTGTTGGACTGTTCTTAAATCATGATAATCATCTACAGCAAAATCTCTACCCGGATTTATATTCTTAAAATGTTTATCAACTATATTTGCTCCGCAGACCACATTTCTTAAATATTTTACTCTCTGATCGGCAATTATTTGATATTCTTCAATTCCAAGTGGTCCAATAAAACCGGCTTTTACGTTAAACACTTCAAAAATATCTTCTTCTTCAGCTGGTTCTATGGTTGTCGCTTGTAAAAAGTTAGCCAGTTTAACTTCATTTAACTGATCATCACCCCTAACTAAAACTACAATCAGCTGATCATCTACCTTCATTAACATGGTCTTGATCATTTGTGAACCATCTATATTAAGGAAATTTTCCAGCCCTTGTATGGTCTTGATATCAGGTGTGTCAATTAGCTTTTTTTTCTTTATATCTTGACTTACAGTCTGCTTTGCAAGATAGGAACCCGCCAATTCAATATTAGCAGCATAATCACAGTTATCACAGAGTACTATATCATCCTCACCTGCCTCAGCAATTAAAACAAATTCATGTGAATCTTTGCCGCCCATTGCCCCTGAATCTGCCTCTACTATGTGTGTTTTTAAACCCAAACGGTCAAAAATCTTCACATAAGCATCATACATTTCCTGGTAGCTCTTATCCAGACCTGAATAATCTTCATCCATACTGTAGGCATCTTTCATAATAAACTCTCTACTCCGCATCACTCCAAAACGAGGTCTGATTTCATCACGCACCTTGGTTTGAATTTGATATAGGTTTAAAGGCAAATCCTTATATGATCTCAATTCATCTTTGATTAAATCAGTAATTACTTCTTCATGTGTAGGACCCAAACAGTATTCATGTTCTTTTCTATCTTTAAATCTGATCATGATTGGGCCAAACTTTTCCCAACGGTTAGAGTCCTGCCAGATCTTGGAGGTCTGCATTACAGGAAGTAGAACTTCCTGAGAAGATGTTTTGTCCATCTCTTCTCGAATAATTTTCTCTATCTTTTTTATAACTTTATAGCCCAGGGGTAAATAAGAAAAAATACCAGGACTTAATTTCCTCATTAAACCTGCCCTTAACATCAGCTGATGACTTTTTATTTCAGCTTCTGCAGGTGTTTCTTTTAATGTTGGTAGATATAATTTTGACATGCGCATTCTTACTCACTCCTATTTTTTTTAATTTCTTCTATCAAGGTTTCAACAATTTCTTCTTCCTTAACTTTTTTAATAACTTTACCCTTTTTAAATAACAGTCCATTATGTTTGCCACAGGCTATTCCTAAATCTGCTTCACGAGCCTCTCCCGGCCCATTAACAGCACAGCCCATTACAGCAACATTTAGACCTTCTTTAAAATACTTATCAAATTTTTCTATCCTTCTTTTTACCTCAACTGTAATTTTTTCCAAGTCAACCTCTGTCCTTCCACAGGTCGGACAGGAAATTACCGTAATTCCTCTGTTTCTTAACTTTAGGTTTTTCAATATCTGATAAGCAGCAACTACTTCTTGTATGGGATCTCCTGTCAGAGAAACACGTAGTGTATCTCCATAACCATTCTTTAATAAAAGGGCCAGGCCAATTGATGATTTTATGATACCCTCTCGACCACTGCCGGCTTCTGTTATCCCTATATGAAAGGGGTAATCAACTTTATCATCCAATATCTCATGGGCCTTTAAGGTCATCAATACATCAGTTGATTTCATTGAAATAATAGTATTATAAAAATTCAACTTTTCCAGTATTTTAACGTGTTTTAATACACTTTCTACCATGGCTTCTGCCGTTGGTCTGCCGTATTTATTTAAAATTTCTCTTTCGATAGAACCAGAATTAACACCTATTCTAATCGGTATTTGCTTGGTTTGACAGGCTTTAACCACCTGTTTTATCTCTTGGTTTGAACCGATATTACCGGGGTTTATTCTTAACCCATCAACCCCCTGTTCAACTGCTTTTAAAGCAAGAGTATAATCAAAATGTATATCAGCTATTAGAGGTATATTAATCTTATTTTTGATTTGTCTTAAAGCCGATGCAGCTTTTTTATCAGGCACAGCTGTCCTGATAATCTCACAGCCTGCCCGTTCAAGATTCATGATTTGATTAACGGTTTTATCGATTTTGTCTGTCTTTGTATTGGTCATAGACTGCACTGTTATGGGGTGTTCACTACCCACCCCCACATCCTGATAGAAGATGCTTTTCGTGGCTCTTCTTTTTATCATTGCGATACCCCTTTAAAAGAAGTTTTTAACAATATCATTATATATTATAAATACCATTAAGATCATCAACAAAATAAAGCCGATCAGATGAACAAATCCTTCTTTTTGCGGATCGACCGGTTTACCCCTGAATAGTTCAATTATTATAAAGAAGATCCTTCCTCCATCTAAAGCAGGTAAAGGAAGCAAATTTATAATACCGAGATTAATCGAGATTATGGCCATCCAATTCATCACATTAATAATGCCATTGCGGGCGGCCTGTCCTATAATAGAAGCAATCATGACCGGTCCCCCTATCCCCTCCATAGAACGGCTTGAAATAATCTGGATAAAACCTTTTATAGTCAAAGTAAAAACCTGCCAGCTCTGTACAACAGATAATTGACTGGCTTTAAAAAATCCAATGTTTTCTCTAACAACCTGAGGATAAATGCCAATTATATTACTATCCATCTGATCATCATACTGGGGAGTTATTGTAAACTGCAGTCTTTCGCCCTTCCTATCTACAACAATATCAAGCGGCTCTTTTTGAGAATTGTGAATCTTTTCAGCCATTGACTCCCAGCTATTTATCTGCACACCTTCAATTTCAACTATCTCATCTCCAGGACGAAGCCCTGCTTCTGCAGCAGGCATACTTGGATCTAATTCACCAATAATCGGTTGATCTAAAGTTGAGGTCGGCAGTCCTGCAAAGTTAAAGATCAAAAAGAAAATAAGTACTGCCAAAGCGAAGTTCATAAATGGGCCCATAAATATTACAGCAAACCTCTTTAAAATTGACTTTTGGTGAAAACAACGTCCATTTTTTAATGCTTCATTATATATTTTGAGATCTTCACTATCATCATCTTCATCTGGTACGAATTCACCTGTCATATTACAGAAACCACCTAAGGGAATTATCCTAATTGAATAAACGGTCTCTCCCCACTGTTTTGAAATCAGTTTAGGTCCAAACCCTAGGGCGAATTCTTCTACCCTGATGTCACTTAGTTTTGCTGTAATATAATGTCCAAATTCATGTATAAAAATCAATATTCCCAGTACAACAATAAAACTGAGAATTGTGGTTAACATATTAAACAACCTCCTCTAGATATTCCCTGGTCCAGTTATCTATCTCAATTATTGTTTCAATATCCGGTTTTTTGATGTGTCTGTGGGAATTTAATGCTTTTTTAATAATTTTTGGAATCTCTAAAAATTCAATTTTCTCTTCTAAGAATTTAGCTACAGCCACTTCATTAGCTGCATTTAATACAACAGGGAAGCTTCCCCCTTTACGACCTGCCTGATAAGTCAGCTGAAGACATTCAAATTTGTTATAATCAGGTTCAAAGAATTCTAATTTGGCCTGTTTTATTAAATTAAGTTTCTGCCCGATTCCCTCGTTCACGCGGGGATATTCCAATACATATTGAATGGGCATCTTCATGTCTGGTAAACTCATCTCTGCATATATAGAATGATCGATTAACTCGATCATGGAATGTATTATGCTCTGAGGGTGAATCACAACATCTATTTTATCATAATCAATATCAAATAACCAATAGGCTTCTATAACTTCTAATCCTTTATTCATCATAGTCGCTGAATCAATAGTTATCTTATTGCCCATTTCCCAGTTGGGGTGATTAAGAGCATCTTCTATACTTACTTTCTTTAAATCACGATAACTTTTATGACAGAACGGTCCCCCGGAAGCTGTTAGTATTATATTTTTTAATTCTTTTTTTTCATGACCCCGCAGTAGTCTAAATATGGCATTGTGTTCACTGTCTATCGGCAATAAGATGTCTTCCCCTTTATTATATTTATTTAAGCGTTCTTGTACTAAATGACCGCCTATAACAAGGCTCTCCTTATTAGCCAGACCTAATTTAACACCTCTATCAAGGGTATTTAATGTAGGAATCAGACCAACAGCTCCCACCAGTCCATTTATTACTAAATCTATATTATCTAATTTGACAATTTCATTAAGCTCTTTGGTTCCGCTTAAGACTGTAATTTTTTGATCTTTCAGATTTAGTCTGACTCGTTCTGCACTTTTTGGATCTGACATTACCACATAATCAGGCATATACTTTAATGCCTGCTTTGTAATTTTATCAACACTTTTATTTGCCGTTAATACCTTGATATTCCAATTATCATCTATAAAATCTATAACCTCAAGGACCTGGGATCCAATCGAACCGGTTGAACCCAATAAAATTAAATTATTCATAACCTAATACCTCCTAATTTAAAAGCAAACTCAAATAAAAATATGTGAAAGGTATTGTGAAAAAGAGACTATCAAAACGATCCAATATACCCCCATGTCCAGGTATTAAATCACCAGAATCTTTAACATCAACTGCCCTTTTAATGGCTGATTCAAATAAATCTCCCACCACTGCAATCATCGGCAGTAAAATACCATATATAACCCAGATACCAGAAAAAATATCTAAATATAAAGTAATTGCGATGATAAACAAAAAGGAAGTCACAATACCTCCCAGGGCACCTTCTATGGTTTTATTGGGACTGATTTTTGGGGCTAGTTTCTTTTTACCATAATATTTTCCCACAAAAAATGCTGCTATATCTGTCAGCCAGGTACCAATTAAAGCAATCCATAAAGCGAATTGTAAATCTAAATTTCTTAAATATATAAAATAAATAAGTCCAAAAACTATATAAATAACTGCAAAAATATTGATTGAAATATTTTGCAAAATATTTCTCAGATCATCTTTTTGGTAATTTTCATAAAAAAAGATTAGCAAAATTAATATAAAAAAGTACTCTAAATGAAAGTCATATTGATATATTAAATTTAAATAAGAAACCACCAAAAAAAGCATACCACTCAGTATCAAAGAAAACGAACTATTAGTTTGTGTTATCTGGCTGAATTCTTTTAATGCTAAAATTGTGACAAGTGAAATAAAAATAAAAAAAGGGAAATTACCCCAATAGATAGCCAGTATAAAGATTAATACACCCAAAGTACCACTTATTATCCTTTTCAATAACATTTATTGATCAGCCTCCTCAATAAGTGCTCCAAATTTTCTCTGTCTCTTAGCAAAAGATTTAAGGGCTATTTTTAATTCCTTTTCATCAAATTCAGGCCAATACTTATCTGTAAAGTATAGTTCTGCATAAGCAGACTCCCATAATAGAAAGTTGCTTATTCGTTTATCACCACCAGTTCTTATTAGAAATTCAATATCAGATATGGTGGGATTATATAAATATTTACTGATTAATTTTTGCGTTATCTCTTCTGTTTTGAGATTTTTATCAGCTTTTATTTTTTTTATAACATCGATAATTTCTGCCCTTCCTCCATAATTAAAAGCTATATTAAGTATTAATTTATCGTTATCCTCTGTTAGCTTTTCTATTTTTTCGATCTTCTTTAATATTTGTTGATTCAGCTTAGCTCTTCTGCCTATAATATTTATTTTTATACCCTGCTCATCTAATTCAGCCGCTTCCCTCGCGATCGTTTGACTAAATAACTTCATCAAATACTTTACTTCTTTAGGAGGTCTTTTCCAATTTTCTGTAGAAAATGCATATACAGTCAAACTGGTTATCTCATATTTAATAAATGATTTTACTGTATCTTTTAAAACCTCTACGCCTTTTTTATGGCCGTATGCTCTCGGCATATTTTGTTTTTTTGCCCAGCGTCCGTTACCATCCATTATAATGGCAACATGGGCAGGTAAGTTTTGCATTTTTGACCTCCTTAAATATTAAATAACCCCCCTATATCATATAGAGGGGAATTATTCATAATCTTTATAAGAATATAAGATGATATCCTTATCCTCCTGATTTATAATTTTTAATATAATTTTGTTCCCTCTACCTCTTCCACGGTCTGGTGGTGCATATTCGATAAGCTCAAAATTGCGCTTTTTATCTAAGTTCTTAATGTATTTATCTGGCTTTTCTAATAGGTATTTATCTAATCCCTTCATTATACCTCCATTATAACCTCTTCTTTGCTTTCAGTAATATCTTCTATCTTTTCACAAAATTTGTCTGTCAATTCTTGAAGATTATCCAGGCCTCTGTAAAAATTATCTTCTGAAATTTCGCCTTCTTCTTCCAGTAACTCTAACTCCTCTTTAATATTATGCCTAATATTTCTAATATTAACCTTACCTTTTTCTGCTTTTTGGTGGAGAATTTTTACGAGTTCTTTTCTTCTTTCCTCTGTAAGCTTAGGGATATTAATTCTAATCACATTACCATCATTGTTGGGAGTCAACCCGAGATTTTCTTTCATTATAGCCCTTTCTATATTTTCAATTACACTTTTATCCCAGGGTTCAATAACCAACTGTCTGGGCTCTGGGGCAACTACTTTTGCCATCTGCTGCAGTGGTGTAGCGGTTCCATAGTAGTCAACCATTATATTTTCAACTATTGATGGTCTAGCGCGTCCTGTTCGAACCGTATTCAAGTCTTCTTTTGTTGCTTGAAGAGATTTTTCCATCTTATTTTCAGCTTTTTTGGTTAATTTACCAATCATTGATTTTCCCCCTTAAATGCATTTATATTGTTTATCTTACTACAGTTCCCACATCTTCTCCAATAATAGCCCTTTCAATGTTTTCATAATCATCCAGACCAAAAACAATTAACGGTATATTATTATCCATACAGAGAGAAATAGCTGTTGAATCCATAACTTTCAAAGATTTATTTAATACTTCTATATAGGTTAATTCTTTATATTTGACAGCATTATCATTCTGTAAGGGATCATCATCATATACTCCATCTACATTTTTGGCCATTAAAATTGCTTCAGCAGATATTTCTGCTGCTCGTAAAGCAGCCGCAGTATCGGTGGTAAAAAATGGATTACCAGTCCCTGCTGCAAAAATAACAACCCTGCCCTTTTCTAAATGTCGGATTGCTCTTCTTCTAATATAAGGTTCTGCAATTTGACTCATCTCAATAGCTGATTGAACTCTTGTTTCCAGTCCATATTTTTCTATAGCATCTTGTAAGGCCATGGCGTTAATTACGGTTGCCAGCATACCCATATAATCAGCTGTCCCACGATCCATGCCTTTAGCAGAACCTGCAACTCCTCGAAATATATTGCCACCACCAACAACTATTGCAATTTCAACTTTTGTTTCACTGACAATTTCATTAATTTTTCCAGCCACACTTTGAATTGTAATTGGATCGATTCCATAATCGCGGTTCCCACCCAGGGCAGCACCGCTTAATTTTAACAACACTCTGGAATACTTTGTTGTTCGAGTCATTACCATACCTCCAAGAAATATATTCTCGATTCTATATTAAAATCCTTCATTTGTATACATATTGAAAAAGAGAACACTCAATGTGCTCTCTTAAAAATTCATCTAATTATTCATTTTTATTGACCTCTGCCATTACCTCTTCAGCAAAGTCCTCTTCTTTTTTTTCTATACCCTCACCCAGTTCATATCTTGTAAATCTTTTAACTGAAATATCAGACTCTTCTAATACATCTTTAACCTGTAAATCCGTATCTCTGATATACTCTTGTTCTAATAAACAAATCTGAGTATAATATTTATTAATCTTGCCTTCAACAATTTGATCTAATATATGCTCTGGTTTCCCTTCATTTTTAAGCTGTTCTTTAATAATAGTCTTCTCTTTTTTAATTACATCCTGGTCAACATCTTCGCGACTTAAAAAATCAGGATTACTGGCTGCAATATGCATTGTAATATTTTTAGCAGTATTCAGACTAGCATCATCTTGTTCTCCTTCAAATTCTGCTAAAACACCTATTTTGCCATTTAAGTGTATATATCCATAAAGAAAACCTTCTGTTTTCATCTTAACATACCTGCGTAAATTAATATTCTCTCCAATACCGGCTATAGCTTCTTTAATAATTGTCTCAACAGTTTTGTCTTCATCTTTAAACCATTTTTCTGCATTTAACTCGGCTAAATTATTAGCTTTGCTCAACATAATGTGTTCTGAAATACTGTTTACTAGATCTTGAAACCTTTCATTTTTGGCAACAAAATCAGTTTCACTATTTATTTCTACAATAACTCCTTTATCTCTATGGTCATTAATCATAACATTGACCAGGCCTTCTGCAGCAACCCGGCCTGATTTCTTAGCAGCTTCAGACATGCCTTTTTCTCGTAAAAAATCAATGGCTGCTGCAATATCTCCCTCTGTTTCAGTTAATGCATTTTTACAATCCAATACTCCAGCCCCGGTTCTTTCTCTTAATTCTTTTATATCTTTCATAGATACAGACATTTTATCCACTCCTTTATTTAATAAAAAAGACGTTGAAAAAAGGGAGCCCTTTTAACAACGCCTTAAGTAAGTTCTATTGTGGTTCAACAACTTCAAGATCTTCATTTTCTTCTTTATCCTGAATTTGTTCATTTTCAAGCTGTTCTCCCTGTTTTCCAGCTAATACAGCATCAGCTATTATTCTACTTATTAATTTTACCGCTCGGATGGCGTCATCATTGCCGGGAATTTCATAATCGATGAGATCAGGATCACAGTTAGTATCCAAAATTGAAACAATAGGAATATCAAGTTTTATTGCTTCAGCAACGGCGATTGACTCTTTTCTGGGATCTGTGATGTATACAACATCAGGTAAACCGCCCATATGACGAATACCACCCAGGTTTTTCAGCAATTTTTCTCTCTCCCGTTCTAACTCGATAACCTCTTTGTTTGGTAAGACCTCAAACAAACCGTCTTCCTCCATCTGTTCAAGCTCATTTAATCGATCAATGCGCTTGCTGATAGTTTTATAGTTGGTTAACATCCCTCCCAACCAGCGTTGGTTAACATAAGGCATTCCACAACGTTCGGCCTCTTTTTTGATGGTTTCCTGTGCTTGCCTTTTAGTTCCAACAAAAAGAACTTCATGACCTTTGGTTACTTGTTCTCTAACAAACTCATATGCCCTGTCCATTAACTTGACAGTTTGTTGTAAATCGATAATATAAATTCCATTTCTTTCAGTGAAAATGTAATCCTTCATCTTAGGATTCCATCTTCTAGTCTGGTGTCCAAAATGTACACCTGCTTCAAGCAGTTGTTTCATATTAACTACAGACAATATTATTACCTCCTCTCCGGTTTTAAACTTCCACCTGCTTCATCCCCTGCTATTAGTATCAAAGAGGATTAAGCCTCGATACCACTACTACCCTCATAGGCAGCACCAGTGACAGGGTCAACAAGATGTGATTATTTATTGCCAATTGATAGTATAACATATAAAAATACTATTATCAATCTTAAAACTAATTATTTTTTTACATTTTCATTTTTTTTAAATCATCTAATAGATATTCATTGAGAACTTTAATATAAGTTCCTTTCATCCCCAGAGAACGAGATTCTATTACTCCAGCACTTTCAAATTTACGCAAGGCATTAACAATCACTGATCTGGTTATTCCAACCCTGTCAGCTACTTTGCTTGCAACCAATAATCCCTCTTCTCCATCCAGCTCATCAAAAATATGTTCTACCGCTTCCAATTCAGAATATGAAAGTGTGTCAATTGCAATTTGAACAGCTGCTCGCTTACGGGCCTCTTTTTCTATCTTATTACTTTTTTTTCTCAAAATTTCCATTCCAACAACAGAAGCACCATATTCAGCTAAGACAAGATCTGTATCACTAAATTTTTCCCCATAACGTGATAATATTAATGTACCAAGTCGATCTCCTCCGCCAATTATAGGGACAATGGTTGTCAATTTATTAGAGTACATACATTCATTCTCTGGATCAAAAATACATACCCTATCTTCTTGAGTTATATTCGCCTTTGTGCCATTTACATTTAAGATACTTTGGCTATAATCTTCAGGAAATCTGTTTTCTCGCAATACTATTTGATTCATTATTTCACATTCAAAATCCTCCATAAAAGAATAACCCAGTACTTTACCTTTTTTGCTAGTAATGTATGTATTACATTGAATTGCATCAGATAAAACTGGTGCCATCTTTTCAAAGTCAACAGGTTGACCACCAGACCGCTGCAGCAGTCTATTGATCTTCCTGCTTTTTTCTAAAAGTTGACTCATCTAAATTACCTCCATCGGTTTTATTTAAAAATTATAATATATATTTGCTTAAATCTTTATCTTTAACAACTTCAGAAAGTTGTTCTTGTACATATTTAACATTTATTGTTACTTGATTATTCTTTATATTATCAGGAGCATTGTATGACAAATCTTCCAGCAGCTTTTCCATGATTGTATGAAGCCTACGTGCCCCTATGTTTTCTGTTTGTTCATTCACTTCATAAGCAAACTCAGCAATCTCTCTTATCGCATTATCTGTAAAAGAAATATCTAATCCCTCGGTTTTAAGTAGTGAGCGGTATTGCCTGGTCAATGCATTTCTGGGCTGTAGTAAGATCTGTTCAAAATCATCTACAGTTAGACTATTTAATTCTACTCGTAGAGGAAATCTCCCCTGTAGTTCAGGTATTAAATCCGATGGTTTTGACATATGAAAAGCACCGGCTGCTATAAATAGTATGTGATCTGTTTTAACAGCACCATGTTTGGTCATAACAGTGGATCCTTCCACAATAGGTAAGATATCTCTCTGTACACCCTCACGAGATACATCAGGGCCAGATCCCTTGTCTTGACCCGCAATCTTATCTATCTCATCTAAGAAAATTATCCCCTGATTTTCAACCAGATCAACTGCCTTTGCCTTGACCTCCTCATCATCTATCATTTTTTTTGCTTCTTCTTCTTGTAAAATTTCGATAGCCTCTTTGATCTTAACTTTCCTGTCTTTTTTCTTTTTAGGAAACATGTCTCCCAGCATATCATTAAAGTTTATCCCCATTTCTTCACTACCCTGACCGGTAAAAAGCTCCAGCATCTGAGGGGATTTTTTTTCAACAGAGATTTCTATCATCCTATCATCAAGATCTCCATTTTTTAACTTTTCCATAAGTTTATTTCGTCTGCGCTGTATTCTCTGATAACTTTCAGATTTATCCTTATCCTCATCTTCATCAGATATAAATTGGAAAGGACCTTCATTATCCTTACCCGGGGTGGGTAATAAACTGCCTATGATCCTCTCCCGGGCAGCCTGAAGTGCTTCTATTTGAACCTTCTCAATCTCTTTTTCCTTGACCATACGTATGGCATATTCGATTAGATCTCTTACCATAGACTCTACATCTCTGCCTACATAACCGACCTCAGTAAACTTTGTTACCTCAACTTTTATAAAAGGAGCCTGAGCAATATTAGCTAATCGTCGGGCTATTTCTGTCTTGCCCACTCCGGTCGGTCCGATCATTAAAATATTTTTTGGTATGATTTCTTCCTGCAGATCTTCATCCACCAACTTACGGCGGTATCTATTTCTTAAAGCAATTGCAACTGATTTTTTCGCGTCGTTTTGACCAATTATATATTGATCTAGTTTTCCAACAATTTGACTCGGTGTCAATTCCATAAACTTCCTCCTCTATCTTAAATATCTTCTATAACAATGTTGTCATTTGTATAAATACAGATATCAGATGCAATCTTTAAAGATCTTTTTGCAATTTCTGCAGCAGTTAAATCTTGATCAGTTTCGATTAAAGCTCTGGCTGCAGCCTTTGCATATGGACCTCCTGAACCAATTGACATAACCTCATCATCTGGTTCTATCACATCTCCCGTACCTGATATAATCAACATCTTGTTTTGATCAGCCACTAAAAGTAAGGCTTCCAGCTTACGTAAAATCTTATCTGTACGCCACTCTTTGGCAAGTTCAACTGCAGAGCGCTCCAGATTACCATGGTATTCTTCTAACTTTCCTTCAAATTTTTCAAATAGAGTAAAGGCATCAGCAGAGGTACCTGCGAAACCCGCAAGAACTTTATTATGATAAAGTCGCCTGACCTTACGAGCAGTGGATTTCATAACAGTATCGCCCATTGTAACCTGGCCGTCTCCAGCTATAGCTATACTCTTTTTATAATTAACAGCAACTATTGTAGTTGCTTTGATTTTGTCCATGATCTACCTCCTGTAATTTTGTGAATATTATAAATCTTTTAATGAGTTCAGTTTAACACAAGCAATTCAACTGTGTCAAATTGGGAACCTCTTATTCCTTGTCAACTGTATGCTTACAGTCTTTATTTGAACATTTATAATAGCTACCTCTTTTTTTACTGAATTTTTCTACCATCATACTTCCACATTTAGGACATTTTTTATTAGTTGGTTTATCCCAGGAAACAAAATCACATTCGGGGTAATTACTGCATCCATAAAATGTTTTACCCTTTTTGGATTTTCTCTTTACTATCTCACCATCTTTACACTTGGGACATTTTACACCAATCTTATCTAGATAAGGTTTGGTGTTTTTGCACTCTGGGAAACCTGAACATGCTAAAAACTTACCGTATCTCCCATGTTTAATAACCATGGGCTTACCACATTTATCACATTTTATATCTGTCTCAATATCCATGTTTACCTTTTTCATATTATCTTTAGCTTCCTCAAAACGTTCTGAAAATTCTTTATAGAAATCGTGCAAAATTTCCTGCCATTCTTCTTTGCCCTCTTCGATCTCATCCAATCTATGTTCTAACTGGGCAGTAAATTCAATATCAGTGACATCGGGAAAATATTTATTTAAAAGATGATTAACAGTTACTCCCAGATCAGTTGGACTAAAGTATTTGCCTTTCTTTTCAACATAATTTCTTGTTACAATTTTTGATAATGTCGGTGCATAAGTACTGGGACGGCCTATACCCTCTTCTTCCATGGTTTTGACCAAACTAGCTTCTGTATATCTCGGTGGTGGCTTGGTAAAATGTTGTTCAGGCTTGATATCTTCCGCAGTAATTTTATCTGATTTTTGCACATCTGGAATATAGTCTTTACCATTATCTTTTTTAAATAATTTTAAAAAGCCGGGAAAGATTAATTCAGATCCGTTGAAGCGGAACTTATATTTACCATTCAAAATATCAATTGTATATGTTTTATATATTGCCGGCTGCATTTGACTTCCAATAAATTGATTCCAAATCAATTTATATAAGATATATTGGTCACCTGAAAGATATTCTTTCATTTTATCCGGTGCTCTAAATGCAGAAGTCGGCCTTATAGCCTCATGAGCATCCTGATTATTATTGTTCTTTTTATTATATTTTTTATTGTTTTGATGGTATTTCTCTCCAAATACTTCTTTAACGTACTTGGCTGCTTCACTGCGGGCTTCATTAGAAAGACGTGTACTGTCTGTTCTGATATAACTTATTAGACCTATTGTGCCACTTTTACCAATATTTATTCCTTCATATAATTTTTGGGCCAGGTACATAGTTTTTTTCGCAGAAAAATTAAGCACAGAAGAAGCCCTCTGCTGAAGAGTTGAGGTCGTAAAGGGTGGATACGGATTTCTTTTGCGCTTTTTAACTTTTATGTCCTCTATCTTATATTCATTTTTTTCTAAATCTTTTTCCACCTTATCAACTGCGGCTTTTTCGTTTAGTGCAAAATCTTCATTATTAATTTTAAATAAATCTGCAGTAAAATCTTTTTTTCCATCATTAAATACAGCAGTTATTGTCCAGTATTCGACTTTCTCAAAATCTTCTATTTCTTTTTCTCTTTCACAAATTATCTTAACAGCTACAGATTGAACTCGACCTGCACTCAGACCCTTCCTCACTTTTTTCCAGAGCAGGGGACTTAATTTATATCCGACCAGCCTGTCTAAAAGCCTTCTGGCCTGTTGAGCATCAACTAAGTTTTGATCTATTTCTCTCGGATTATCTATAGCCTTTTTTATTGCATTTTTTGTTATCTCATTAAATGCAATTCTGTTTTTATTTTCATCTAGTTTTAAAGACCTAGATAGATGCCATGAAATAGCTTCACCTTCTCTATCAGGGTCAGTTGCTAAATAAACTTTATCACTTTTCTTTTTAGCCTTTCTTAATTTGCTCAAGATCTTACCCTTGCCTCTTATTGTAATATAGTTAGGCTTAAAATTATCATCGATATCAATACCCATCTTGCTTTTGGGTAGGTCAACAACATGTCCCATAGAAGCCTCAACTTTATAATTTCTACCCAAAAATTTTTTGATTGTTTTAGCCTTTGCTGGGGATTCTACAATTACTAAATTCTGTTTTGACATATGCAATATTACCTCCAAAATTTTTAATTAATAAATTTAAAATCTTTCGATAAATTTGCGGAAAACCCGCTGAAGTGATCGGAAATATATTCAATACGCTTTTCATCTTTGACTACATTTTGTATTAAATCCCAAAAATCAAAGCCTTCCTTCTTTCCATAATAGACATTTTGAATAATCTTATTTACTATTTCTTCGGTCTCTTTAATAGTAATAATATTTATCATCAACATTCTTTTTATTAAACCTCTGTACTGCTTGGGTATATACATCTTTTCCTGTACTGTAAATACTCTATTTAAAAAATTATCCTCAGATAATCCTTTAACATCATCAGCTTCGATGATTTCAGGTTTTTCAAAGATTATTTGAAAGGCTTCATCAATATCATCAAGTTCATATCCCATATCAACCAGATCATCAATAAGGAGGTCCTGGTCAACAACTTCATCTCCGCTATTTAATAACTCTTCAATTAAGTAACTTAATATATCAAAAATTTTTTCTCTCATTATATATCCGCAGAAAACCTGCTCATCCCTCCTTGATTTATTTTCATTGCACTTAACTATTATATCATTATAGATGTTTGAAAATTGTTTGTAAAGTAATTTTTAAGATTTTTGAAAAGATTTTGACTTATCAAGTAAAGGGTGTTTAAGACAATTTATCTACTCTATTTATATATTTTTCCATATTGAACTTTCTCTCTAAACCGGCTTTGTTCATATATCTGACTTTGCCAAATATTTTTCTTTCCTTCCAGGCCCTATCGTGTTTTCCAAATATCCAGGCAGCTCCAGCAAATCCATTAGGATCTCTGCCGTCTAATAGATATTTATTATTTAAATAAAGAATTCTTTGAAAAGATGACTGATAATCTTCAGTCCATTCCAATATTTTTTTACCCCAGTACATACGCATATATCCATTCATATAGCCACTAACTACCATTTCCTGTTGAGCTGCATTCCAGTAAGGATCATGTGTTTTGTAATTTTCTAAATCTTCTAAAGAATAAATCTTCTCCCTTTGATCTGCCTGATGTTTGTTTAAGGTCTTAACTGCCCAATTAGGAAGTATATCAACTAATGAATTATCATAATTTTGATTGTAATAGACAAAATTAAAACTAAGTTCTCTTCTAACTACCAACTGTTCTAAAAAGTCCTCTGCTTCAATACCACTTTCTTGAACCTTCTGATAGATAAAGCTGGGTGATATTTGTCCAAAATGCAAATAAGGGCTTAAATAGGAAGTAATATCTTGGTCTGGATTACTTCCATATTTTTGATATTTTTTTAACTTTTCTTTGATAAAATTATTTAATTTTTTGACAGCTTGGTTTCTGCCTCCTTTTAGTATATTACTCTTTTTTATTTCCATATCAATATCAAGCTGTTTTATAATTTTTTCTATATTTTTTAATTTTATACCGTTTAGCTTAATTTTAAGAGAATTTAATTTTAATTTTTTCTGTTCTGAATTTCTTAAAAACCTCTCAACCTTATTCGTTATTTTCTTTCTAATTGTATAGGCTGCATATTCTTCTTTATCTGAGGCTATATCAACGGGTACTATTGTATTAGTATTTATAAGGACAAATCTACAGTTTATATTTTTAGCCACGTTTTCTTTCCACTTTCTTTCAATCTTTAGATAACCTCTATCAGAAATGAGAATGACTGCATCTTTAATTAATTTAGCCAAGTTTTGTATGGGATCACCAATATTAACAACAAATTTTATTCCTATTTTAGCAAGTTCTTTTTCTACTTCTTGTAATCCTTCTAACATGAAATAATAATGACGATAATTAGCCTCGGGAAATTGATCGGTTAAATTAAAAAAAACTATAAGAGGAACTTCAATCTGATTGGCTCTTTTTATCGCATAATTTAAGGCCGGATTATTTTTTGCTCTCTGGGCAGATTGCATCCAATATATTATATATTTATTTGCTTTTACATTGCCTTCTCGTAATACTTTTATTTTTTCTTCTCTCATTTTTATCATTCCCGTTTATTTTCTTATATTCTAAAAAAGCCCCCATTTAAGGGGGCTATTATGTGTTTTCAATTTATAGATTTAATTTTTCAATTATTTCGGGTAAATTTGGTCTTCCAATCTCTTCCAATTCATATCTAACCCGAGTATGTGGTTTGTCAATATCTATAATTTTAGTTAAATCTATAGGAGTTCCAATTACAACAGCCTCTGCATCTGAGTTTTTGATGGTTTGTTCAAGCTCTTGCATCTGCTCCTTACCATAACCCATAGCAGGCAAGATGTCAGATAAATGTCCATATTTTTCAAATGTGTCTTTGATTGAACCAACTGCGAAAGGACGCGGATCAATTAATTCTTTAGCCTGGGATTTGCGGGCTGCAATAGCACCTGCACCATATTTCATTTCCCCATGGGTTAAAGTTGGGCCATCTTCTATAACAAGAACCCTCTTGTTTTTAATTAGGGAGGGGTCTTCCACAAAGAGTGGTGAAGCAGCATCAACAATTGTAGCTTCTGGGTTTACCATTTGAATATTTTTTCTGACTTCTTCTACATCTTCTGGATAAGCAGTGGCTACCTTATTAATTAGGGCTACATCTGCTAAACGTAAATTAATTTCTCCCGGGTAATAGTTAAGTTCATGACCTGGTCTATGAGGATCAACCAGAGTAATCATCAAATCTGGTTTATAGAAAGGCATATCATTATTACCACCATCCCATAAAATAACATCAGCATCTTTTTCTGCTTCTCTTAAGATTTTCTCATAGTCAACACCGGCATATAAGATGTTGCCTCTCTCAATATGAGGCTCGTATTCTTCCATTTCTTCAATTGTACATTTGTGTTTTTCCATATCATCATAATTTTCAAAACGCTGTACAGATTGTGCTACTAAATCACCATAAGGCATTGGATGTCTGATAACAACAACTTTTTTACCCATTGCATTTAATATATCAGATACCCTGCGGGTTGTCTGGCTTTTTCCAACCCCAGTTCTAACTGCACATACTGCAATTATAGGTACATCAGATTCAAGCATAGTAGATTCGCTACCCATCATCTTGAAATCAGCACCGGCTGCCATTACCTGTGAGCCTTTACTCATTAAATATTGATAATTAACATCACTGTAAGCGAAAACTACTTCCTCAATATTTTTTTCCTTAATCAATTTTTCAATATCACTTTCCGGATAAATTGGTATACCCTCAGGATAATTACTACCTGCTAGTTCTGCTGGATACTTTCTTCCTTCAATATCTGGTATTTGAGTAGCTGTAAATGCAACCACTTCATAGTCATCATTATCACGATAAAAGGTATTAAAATTATGAAAATCTCTTCCTGCTGCACCCATTATTAAAGTCCTTTTTTTCATTAAATTTCCTCCTTAAGAAATAATTTATGCATCTAATTATATTTATACATCTTAGTATATATATTATATATTAGGTTGTCAAATCCTGCTTTAAGCTCAAAAATATTTAATAATCGGTATTATTCAAAAAAAATACAGAAAGTGTCCCTGGTCCTGAATGAGCACCAATAGCAGATCCTATTATGTTAATCATAATTTCTTGGGGATTAAATTTCTTTTCAATCATATTTTTTAATTTTTCGGCACCTTCTAGATCATCCCCATGGCTTATAGCTATTAGCTGTTTACTCAAATTTTCTCCCCTTTCTTCCATTAATTCTAAAATTCTTTTGATGACTCTACTCCGCCCTCTCTTTTCCTCTAGGGGAACAAGTTTACCATCTTCCACATCCAATATGGGTTTGATGTTTAATAAGCCGCCGACAAAAGCAGCTGTTCTACTGATTCTGCCGCCTCTTCTTAGATATTTTAGGTCATCTACAGTAAAAATATGTTCAATATGATCTTTATAATGTTTGATTACATCAACAATTTCTTCTTTGCTCTTCCCTTCATTAGCCATCTGAGCAGCTTTATAAACAAGTAAACCATAACCTAAAGATGCACATTTAGAATCAATTATGGTAATATCTAGGTCTTTATTCTCTTCATCGATCTTGTTTTTTATCAAAACAGAGGATTGGTAAGTCCCGGATAATTTAGAAGAAAATGATATATAAATAGCCTGACGCTTATCACTTGCTAATTTTTGATAGAGTCTTTCAAAATAATTAGGCGGAACCTGTGCAGTTTTATAGATCATACCTTCTCTCATTTTATCATAAATCAATTTAGGATCATTTACTTTTTTAGCTTTATCTTCCTGTCCCTCAGGATATACTAAAAGTGGTGCCTCAGTAATGTCGTATTCTTTTATTATAGACTTAGGTAAGTCACAACCAGAATCAGCAATAATTTTTACAGTCATACAAAAAACCCCTTCCAGGTAAATTATATTATTTTATTTAAAGATAATAATTTACTAAATCTATACTAAATATTTATTTCAAGATAAATATTTATATTCCTCTATTTAAAATAATGCAAAATAAATGCATTTATTAAACAAAAGTACTTCTAATTAAATTAAATATCCATTTAATAATTTATTTATTAATAATTTTGTTAAAGAATCATTTCAAATATTTACAGTCATATCTTTATAAATAATTAGGAAAGATAATAAAATTCATCTTTGGCTTCTCTGGACATCAAATCATCAACTGCCTGAATGGGCTCCTTATTTTCATAGAGCACTTTATATACCTCTTGAGTAATAGGCATCTTTAATTCCTTATTGTTAAGCAAATAATCATGAACCGCTTGGACCGTTTTAACACCTTCTACGATCTGATTTACCACTTTAGCTGCTTTTTTTCTACTGGCGCCTTTACCAATCTGAATACCAAATCTTCGATTGCGACTATGCTCGGAATTACAGGTCACGACAAGATCTCCTAATCCGGCCAGACCGTTATAGGTTTTTCTATCAGTATTTTGTGCAAGGCCAAATTTTACTATTTCGGCCAATCCTCTTGTAATTAGGGCGGCTTTGGTATTATCTCCATAGCCGATCCCATCTGTTATTCCAGAAGCAACAGCTATTATGTTTTTTATGGCTCCTGCTATCTCGACTCCTTTAATATCTAATAATGTATAAATCCTGAAACGAGGAGTCATTAACATATTTTGGATTTGAATGGCCGTTTTTCTATTTTTGGCTGCAGCTACAATCGCAGTAGGTATTTGTCTAATTACCTCTTCAGCATGTGTAGGACCAGACAGCACAACTACATTGCCGGCAAAAAATTCTCTTATAACTTCCGAATTCGTTTTAAAACTAGCTGTTTCTATACCCTTAGCTGTAGAGATTATCGTATGATGTTCACAAAGATATTTACTTATTTTTTCCATTAAAGAGCGGGTAGAATTGGTAGGTACTGATAATATTATGTCTTTAGAAAAATCAATTATACGTTCTAAATCACTGGTAGCTGAAATATTATTGTTTAGTTTAATATCAGCAAAGTATTTGTTGTTTTTGCAATCATTATTTATGCTTTTGACCACTTCTCTATCTCTTGCATATATCAAAACCTTATCCATATTATAAGAAGCCACTTGAGATAAAGCTGTACCCCAACTTCCTCCTCCAATTACAGCTATTTGGTTCTGCATAGTTACCTATCACCTCTAGGAGGCCAACTCATTTTATTCTCATTTCCCTTTATTAACCTCTGGATATTAGTACGGTGACTAAAAATTATTAATAAAGCTATTAATAAACCAAAGGTGATATTATCCGTACTACCATCATAGATAAATAGAATAGATAAGGGCAAAGAAACAGCCCCTATAAGAGAGCCAACGGAAACAATTTTTGTAGAAATGATCATCAAAACCCAGACAACAAAAAACACCAATAGAGAATAGGGGAATAAGTTTAATAAAATACCAACACTGGTTGCAACACCCTTACCACCGTTTAATGATAAGAAGATAGACCAATTATGTCCAATAACTGCTAAAATAGCAGCTGAAAAAACAAATATCATAGAATATTGTGGGATTAAAAATAATTCTGCAATGTAAACAGCTAAAAAGCCCTTTGCAATATCTAAAATAGCCACAATAAGTCCAACCTTGTATCCTGCTATACGGGCTACATTTGTAGCGCCAACATTACCGCTTCCATATTTTCTTATATCTTTGTTAACAGTATATTTTCCTAAAATATAGCCATTTGGTATTGATCCTAATAGATATGAAAAAAGCAAAATCAAAATAATTTTCATCTTGTTAACTCCTTTTTTTGATTTTGAGTACAATAGGGCTGCCCAAAAATCCGAAATTATCTCTTATTGTGTTTTTTAAATACCTTTCATAAGCAAAATGCATCAAATCAGGATTATTAACAAATATAACAAAGGTAGGTGGTTTAACACCAACTTGAGTGCAGTAGTAAATTTTGAGGCGTTTGCCTTTTTTGGTGGGCGGTTCTCTTAACTGAACTGCCTCAGTAATTACTTCATTTAATAATCCAGTTTTAATCCTCTTCGCACTTTGATCAACACTGTATTCTAATAATTCTAACACTTCTTCAATTCTCTGACCCGTTAAAACCGAGATAAAACTAATCGGAACATAATTTAAAAATTTCAGATTATAATATATTTCATCTCTATACCTGGCCATTTCATCTGAATCAGCTGTGATAAGATCCCATTTATTTATGGCAATTACCATAGCTTTACCAGCTTCATGTGCATATCCAGATATTTTTTTGTCCTGTTCAGTAACACCCTGTTCTGCATCAATCATCATCAAAACACCATCAGATCTTTCAATAGCCCGAATTGCTCTGATATTACTATAATATTCTATATCATCTTTAACTCTTGCTTTACGTCTGAGCCCAGCCGTATCAATTAAATTATATTTAATATCATTATATTCAATGACTGTATCAATAGCATCTCTGGTAGTGCCCGGTATTTCACTTACTATTACTCTTTCATGGCCGACCAGATAATTGATAAATGATGATTTCCCTACATTTGGTTTGCCTACAATAGCAATATTAATTATATCTTCTTTTAATCGTTCTTCTGTCTCATCAAAATCACTAATAATAAGGTCCAGTAAATCACCGATGTTCTTTCCATGTTCAGCAGAAATCGGGATGAGCTCTTTAAAACCAAGGGCATAAAACTCCCAGACATTTTCTTGCATTTTTTTAAAATTCTCTATTTTATTTACAACCACTTTTACTTTTTTATTGGATTTTCTCAATAATTGGGCAACTTCTTCATCCAGTTTAGTCAAGCCCTCTCTTCCATCTACTACAAAAAGGATGTGGTCAGCTTCTTGAATAGCTAATTTAGATTGTTTTTTAACCATCGAGTTAAACTTTACCTCTGTATCAGTCTCAATTCCACCAGTATCTATTAACTTAAATTTATAACCAAGCCATTTTGCTTCAGCATAAATTCTATCACGGGTAATCCTTGGTTCATCTTCTACAATAGATATTCGCGTACCAGCTAATCTATTAAATAAGGTCGATTTCCCTACATTTGGCCTACCTACTATTGCTACAATTGGTGTCGACACCTTTTAACACCTCCATAATATCCTTTATATTATCACATACAAATATATTTTTATTTTTGAAGTCATTTTTAAAATTATCGATGCTTACCTGGTCTAAAAATAAGCCTTTCTCATTTAATGTTATAGAAGGGATTATGATATTTTTTGCTGAAATACCACTAATCCTTTCACCTATATCCTGAGCTGTTAATAGGCCCGTTACGGTTATCGTTTCACCAAAAAACTTATTTTCTACAATCTTTATCTCAATATTTATATTAAACAGGCTTTCATTTATATCATCTATTATATACTTAATAGCCTTCTTGCCTAATAAAGATGTGATTAAGACATATTCTTCATTATTTTTTTTCTTTTTAATTGAGTCTATAAAATCGTCTTTTATTTTTTGATATTGATCTCTAAAAATACGTGTTAAACCTACTCCATTTTCCAGCTGTAAAAAGTTGTTATATGATCTATAACTGGGAATATCTATTTTAGACATAAGATAAAATTCATCTGAGGCAAAAAGAAAATTTTCTCCATACTTATCTTTTAATATCTTCTGCCAGTTATTTATCTGGTTCACAATATTTTCAGCTTCTTGAGATGTATAAGTTCTTAACTTTTTATTTTTATACTTAGTTAATCCAACCGGTACTACAGAAAGGGATAAAATATTAGGAAAGTATTTAGCCAAAGATTGGATGGATTCATCTAATTTTTTACCATCGTTAATCCCTGGACAAAGTACAATTTGTGCGTTAAAATCAATTCCATTTTCAGTCAAATAATCAAGGTCTTTAATAATGTTACCAGCCCGTGGATTTTTCATCATATACTTTCTTAACTCGGGATCTGTAGTGTGTATGGATATATTTAATGGACTCATATGATACTTTACTATTTTTTTGAAGTCTATCATATCAAGATTTGTAAGTGTAATATAACTTCCCTGTAAAAAAGAAAATCTGTAATCATCATCTTTTAAGTTTAAAGTTGCTCGAAGGTTATCTGGCTGTTGGTCTATAAAACAAAATATACATTTATTAGTACATTTTTTAAGGCCATCAAAGACTATACCCTCAAATTCAATTCCCATCTCTTCATCATAAGTTCTTTTTATATCATATTTTTTTATACTACCATTTCTTTTTTTTACTTCCATCTGAAAATTATATGAGGAAATGAAATCATTATATTCAATATAGTCCTTGATTTTTTTCCCATTAATTGAAATTAATTGATCACCGGCCTCAAGTCCTATCTTTGCAGCGGTACTTTCTTTTTTAATATTCTTAATATAAACCATGGATAATTTCCTCCTGCTACATAGAATAATAACATATCTTAAAGGCTGTGACAATAAACGAATAGTTTTAAATAAATAAAAGCCTTACTATCCTTTTATGAATAGTAAGGCTCGCTTATTTAAGCATTTGTTTTACAGCTATTCTTCATCTTTATCAAAAATATCTCCGACTAGTTCTTGGATTGTAGTTCCAGAAGATTGTTCTTCTTCTTTATTTTCCGATTCCTTATTTTTGGTGGTTTTTTTGTTTTCTTTCTTCGCTTTTTTTGCATTCATTTCTTCTTCTATACTTTTTAGGCTTAATCCGATTCTTCTCTGCTCTGGATCTATATTAATGATTTTTGCTTTTCTTTCTTCGCCTTCTTCGACTATTTCATCAGGGGTTTCAACATGTTTTTGGGATAATTGTGAGATATGGATTAATCCTTCAATTCCTTCTGCAACCTCCATAAATGCTCCAAAATCAACTATTTTAGTTATTTTACCATCTATTTTTTCACCTTCATAATGTTTTC
The DNA here is from genome assembly GCA_018334565.1 of Halanaerobiales bacterium. GTDB lineage: Bacteria > Bacillota > Halanaerobiia > Halanaerobiales > M55B127 > M55B127. The sequence goes on from JAGXLU010000001.1 coordinate 51,654, forward strand.
TGGCGAATTCTTCCCAGGGATCTGGCAGTAATTGTTTTAAACCCAATGATATTCTTTCTTCTTCTTTATTAACACCGAGTACTTTTACCTCTACTTCTTGACCTTCTTCTAATATTTCGGTAGGATGATCAATTCTTCCCCAGGACATTTCGGATATATGAAGTAGACCTTCAATTCCGCCCAAATCTATAAAGGCACCAAAATCTACCAGTTTTGTTACCGTGCCATTTACTACATCGCTTTCTTCTAAATTATCTAAAGTTTCTTTTTTACTTTCTGCTCTTTCAGCTTCAATTACTTTTTTAGCAGATAAAACTACATTATTTTTATCTCTTTCAACCTCAATTATTTTTAATCTCAAAGTTTGATTGACATATTCACTTAGATCTTCTACATATCCTACTGCTACATGTGAAGCAGGAATGAAACCTCTTACTCCAACATCTACAACTAAACCACCTTTTACTTCTTTTGTAACCTCCGCCTCAATAATTTTATCATCTTCGTAGGCTTCTATGATTTTTTCCCAGGCTTTTTCATAATCTGCCTTTTTCTTCGAAAGAATCATATTACCTTCTTCATTTTCCAAAGTTAAAATAACTACTTCAATATCCTGATCTTCTTCGACAAAATCACGTGGGTCTTTAATAGAACGGTGGTTCAATTCATCCTTAGGAATAAACCCATCAGTTTTATAACCAACATCTACATATACTCCATCATCATTTATTTCTACTACAGTACCCGTTACTTTTTGACCTTTTTTAAGATCTGCAATATCATTGTCACTGTAGTTAAATTCATCAATATTACTTTCTTCTTCAGCTTCATCAGCTACTTCTTTTGTTTTTTCTGCATCTTCTTTTTGCTCAGTTTCGACTGTTTCTTGTTCTTCTTTTACTTCTTCTGTATCTTCTGGTTCTTCTTCGACTACTTCTTCTGTATCTTCTTGTTGCTCAGTTTCAACAACTTCTTGTTCTTCATCAACTTTTTTATTTTCCTCTTCAGATACCTCTTCTGTTTCTTTTTTAACAGTTTCTTCTTTTGGTTCTTCACTTTCTTGTCCCGTTTCTTCTAAAACTTCTTGTTCTTCTTTTTCTACCTCTTCTGTATCTTCTTGTTGCTCAGTTTCAGCCTCTTCTTTTTCTACCTCTTCTTTAACCTCTTCGACTATTTCTTCTGCTTCCTTTTCTACCTCTTCTTCTGTAAGTTCTGGCTGATTAACTTCTTCTTTTTCATTAACATCTTTTTTCTCTTCAGACATAATTTCCAAGACCTCCTTGATTATCCAGTCAGGGGTCGATGCCCCCGCGGTAACTCCAATTTTATTTACGTTCTTAATTTTATCCCAGTTGATTTCATCAACTATTTCTATGTGAAAGGTTGGTGTTTTGGTTTTAGCACAGATCTCGGCTAATCTCTTTGTATTGGCACTATTGTGTCCTCCAATTACAAACATCGCATCAACCTTTTTTGCTAATTCTCTCGCTTCTCTTTGCCGATTACCGGTCGTATTACAAATAGTATTATATATTTTTAACTCATCCACTTTTGGTAAAAGATAACTAATTATTTCTATATATTTTTCATAAGATTGTGTGGTTTGTGCAACCAGGCCTACATAATCCCTTAAAACTATACCTTCGAAATCTTGAATATTCTCTATAATCTTACCTTTATTATTAGTATGACCATAAATTCCTTTTATTTCTGGATGGTTTTTGTCTCCAAAGATAAAGGTCTGATAACCTGTTTTCACCAACTTTTTTGCGTATATATGAGCATTTTTAACAAAAGGACAGGTGGCATCTATTAACTCAAGATTTTTTTCTTTTGCTTTCTCTAAAATCTTAGGTTCAATTCCATGTGTTCTGATAATTAGTATACCCTCATCAATTTCATCTAAACTGTCTACAAGATGTACACCCTGTTTTTGCAATTTTTTAACAACCTGAGGATTGTGGATTAATGGACCCAATGTATAAACCTTTTTATCAGAACCTTTAACCGCTTTTTGGACTATTTCAATTGCCCTTTTGACTCCAAAACAAAAGCCGGCTTCATCCGCAGTTATTATCTCCAGTACCTTCACCTCCTTCCAAACAACAAAACAAACCTGTATTACACTACCACAATGACGTTAAAAAATACTAAATTATAGTCAGTATTAACTGCTCATAGATATTATTAAAATAACATATTTCTTTCTAAAAGGCAAATATTTAATCAAGACAATTGAGTTGATTTTTTATTTTTTTCATAATCAATTCACCCACTTCTGTCTTTTCCTGTCTGCTTAACTTTTTATCATAGTATTCCTTTAAAGAAAATGACTGACCTATAGAAACCTTGAGGGCCTCATCTTTTTGATTAGAATGTTTGATCCCTACAGGTAATATTGGGCTTTCACTCATCAAAGATATTAATGTAACACCAGGTTTTGCATCACCCAGTTTGTCTTCTTTAATCCTCGTTCCTTCTGGAAACATACACAACACTTTGCCATTTTTTAAAATTTCTAAAGAACGCCTTATTGCTTTTTTATCAGGCACACCTCTTTTGATTGGGAAAGCCCCTATTTGTTTTAACAAGAAACCAAACCATTTTTTTTCAAATAGTTCTTCTTTTGCCATAAAATGAAGCTGTCTGTTAACCGCACAACCTACGATAGGAGGATCAAGATAACTAACATGGTTACTTACCACAATTAAAGGGCCTTCTTTTGGTACATTTTTTCTTCCTTTTACCTTCCAATTATGAACTATTTTCAAATAAATATTGACTAGATAATAACTTAACCAGTATATTATCTTACCCATAATCTCAACTCCTCTCTATTATATTCAATACTTTTTTTAGTACTTCTTTTATGGTTAAATCAGTACTCTTTACAACTACTGCATCTTCTGCCTTTTTAAGTGGTGAATATTTTCTGGTTGAGTCAATCTTATCCCTTTGAATTATTTCCTTTTTAACATCTTTAAAATCAATATCTCGTCCATTACTTTTAAGGATATCTTTATATCTTCTTTGGGCCCTTTCTTGCACAGTTGCAGTTATGTAAAACTTGAAATCAGCATCAGGTAAAACCCTGGTACCAATATCTCGACCATCCATTACTATATTTTGTTTTGATGCAATTTCTCTCTGTTTTTTGACCAGTTCATCACGGACAGATTTAACCTGAGCAACCCTGGAAACATTATTATCGACTGCCGCACTCCTTAATTTATCAGTAATATCTCTACCATCTGCATATATACGAAATACATTATTTTGATAAGTAATATCAAGTTCTAAATCTTTTACAAGTTGAGTCAACTCAGTATTGTCATTTAGATCAAATTCATCTTCAATTGCTTTAAGTGTTACCGCCCTATACATAGCTCCACTATCTAAATAGGTAAAATTTAATTCTTTAGCCAGTAATCTTGCTATAGTACTCTTGCCAGCTCCAGCTGGACCATCTATCGCTATTGAAATGGTCAATTTATCACCTCATTATTATCTACAATAAAAGCATAATTATGATAAGTTGAATCAATATTTCAAAAACACAAAATTATGATTTAAAGATGTTAATAATAATTTAATTTTAAATACCCACATCTTTCCTGTCAAAAATTAAACTTTATGTGTTGGCCTTTTGAATGATTTTTACTTATTTTTTACAGCCTGAATGATCTTTTTAAATTTATCAACATATAAAGGTTATAAACCATTGCTTAAAGCCTTTTTAAGTATCAGGTGCTAAGTAAAGCTCTATTCTTAAGCTTAAAGAAGTCATTACAGCCAGATTAATCAACATCCAGCAAACTCTCCCCTGCTAAAATCAATTATAACAGTGTGGCTGCATATTTCTTTAAAATAGGTACTGACATCAGATTATAGAAAGACTAGGTTTTGTTTGCCCTTTGTATTTTTACTCAGCGGTAGTTACAAAACTTCAGTAACTATTTTAAAATCATATGCTAAAGATACTTCCTTCAATATTTTAATTCCTCTTCTTTTAAACCCTTAAATTACCTTCTTTGAGCAGCTAATAAAATTTTTAAATTTTCTTCAATTAAAATAAGTAGATAGCTATCTATTTGTAAAACATAAATTTTGACCATATATATTCTTTTATTGAAAGATAATCTTTTTTTCTAAACTTATTAAATAATATAATCTATTCTCCCACTCAAATTTTATTACCGTTTTTTACTCTTGAGTATTAAAAAATTGATCTTCTCTTAGGTTTGTCGCCTCTTTTAGATAAATATGTTTAATTTTATTTTTATCTTTAAGGCCATCAGCTAAAATCATTACTCTTATGCATTTTTTTAGAGAACTTTTTACATACATTTCCTGCAGACACAATATAGATGTTTTAACAAACCCTAAATCACGTACAGCTCGACCCGGATATACTTGATCAAGATCTCTGGTTACAGTAAAAATAAAGCTGATAATATCTTCATCCTTCAGCATGTTTTTTTCAATAATTTTCGATACCATACTTTTGGTAGCTTCGATAATTTGATTAGCATCATTTTTTTTAACAGTTACAGCACCACGTATACTAAACATATCTAATACACCTCACAAAGAAAGTTTTCGATCAATTTAATCAAAACTTTGTTCTTATTCATTTAAAATTGATCTTAATTACATATAATACTTGAAATTATATTTTAGAATAGCAAAAATAAGCAGAAAATACACCCTAAAAAGGGTGTATTACATAATCATTTATTAATCTGCTGCAAGGCATCTTTAGCAGCTTTTTGTTCTGCCTGTTTCTTGCTTTTCCCTTTACCAAAACCCAACTCTTTTTCTTCAAAATTTACAGTTACATAAAATTCCTTGTTGTGGTCTGGACCTTTTTCTTTAACAACTTCATATTCTGGTCTATTATTGCTGTTTTTTTGGATGATTTCCTGTAGCATGGTTTTGTAATCCTGAATATAGTTACCGTTGTTAACTTCAAAAATAAAATTTTTAAAGTTGTTTATAATAAAATCAAATACAAAATTAAAATCCTTATCTAAATAGATAGCACCTAAAATAGCTTCCATGGTGTCTGCCAATATAGAATCTCTATTTCTACCTCCAGAAAGTTCTTCTCCTTTCCCAAGCAGTAAATAGTTGCCAAGATTTAATCTAAAGGCTTTTTCAGCAAGGATGGGAGCACTTACAATTACTGATCTTATTTTGGCCAATTCACCTTCTGCATATTTATCATATTTATTAAAAATATATGTGCTAATTGATAAACTTAAAACAGAATCTCCTAAAAACTCAAGTCTTTCATTATCTTTAATATTTAAATCAGAATTTTCATTTGCAAATGATTTATGTGTTAAAGCCCTTCTTAATAAACCCTTGTCATCGAATTTTAAATTTAATTTATTTTCTAATTCTGTCAATTTCTCTTCTGAAAAATATTCTGTCATTTAAATTTCACCACACCTATTGTAATAATTTCAGATAAGGGGGAAGTAAAATCAATGATTTTTATCCCCCTTTTTATATTAAAGTTTAAAGACTGGCCTCAATATAATCAACTGCATTTCCTACAGTTGCTATTTCTTCAGCATCTTCATCAGGAATCTCAATATCAAACTCTTCTTCTAAAGCCATAATCAACTCAACCACATCTAATGAATCAGCACCAAGGTCATCAATAAATGAGGCATCTTTAGTGACTTCTTCTTCAGAAATTGCAAGTTCTTCAGAAGTGACTTGAACGATTCTTTCAAAAACATCTGCCATCATCTTCACCTCCTTTCACATTAACATCCCCCCATCAATATTTATATTTTGACCATTAATATAGCTTGCTAATGGTGAAACCAAAAACATAATTACATTCGCTACTTCCTCAACTTCACCAAATCTTTCTAAGGGTATACTATTTAACATCTCTTCTTTAACTTCGGAAGATAAATTTTGCGTCATATCTGTTTGAATATAACCGGGCGAAATTGTATTAATATTAATACCTCTTTTTGATACTTCTCGCGCAATTGCTTTTGAAAATCCAACTATACCTGCTTTGGAAGCAGCATAATTAGCCTGACCTGCATTACCCATTGAACCTACTACAGAACTTAAATTAACTATTTTACCGTGCCTTTGTTTCATCATGTATCTTATTGCATTTTTTGTGCAATTAAAAGTCCCCTTCAAATTTACATCTATTACACTATCAAAATCTTTTTCTTTCATCCTCAATAAAAGCCCATCCCTAGTTATACCCGCATTATTAACGAGGATGTCAATTTTCCCAAACTTACTGACAGCTTTTTTAATTAGGTTTTTAGCATCTGAGCTATCTGCTACATTTCCCTGAACTATTAATGCCTTTCTACCCTGATTAAGAACTTGACGAGCCGTTTCTTCTGCACTTTGTTTGTCATTATTGTAATTAATAACAAGGTCAGCACCTTCAGAAGCAAGCTTTACAGCAGTAGCAGCACCTATTCCCCTTGAACTACCGGTAACAATAGCAACCTCGCCTTCTAATAACAAGTTATCATCTCCTCATCAGTTTATAACAAGTGAACTTATGTAAAAATTAAAGTTCTTAATATAAAGACCAGTAAACTTTTCAATTGACTTATTTAAAGTTCTCTGTAACTTTTGGATATAATCAATTATTTCTATACCATATTTTAATACAATTTCTATTCTAATACAAATTTCATTATTATCTTTTTCAATATAGATCGAGGATATCTCTTTTACATCTACCTCTTGTGATAATTCAAAATAGATAAGGTCTCTTAGTACCTGATTATAAATTACAAGGTTACCAAAATAAGAAAATTTGGGTCTAACTATTGTTTTTTCTTTTCTTATAGAACCTTTACCCTTTTTGAAAAACAATTCAAGGGAATGAATAAAATAACCTGGAAACTGAGACTTGACTTCAATTTTGGGAACAGGTATTACATGCTTTCCTTCTTTTTTTCTAATATCAATCGCTTTTTTAATCTCTTGTTGATCAGCTATTTCATCTATTTTAATGATTTGATTAATACCATTTAATTTTAAGTTTTCAACAATTTTTTTTATCATACGTAGTGAAGTACCCAATATTAGTATCTTTTCTTCATTTACATCATTAAGAGCATCTTTAACTTCCTTTAAATGCTCTTCTTTTAACAAAATTGCGGTCCGGATGGCCTGGATCTTTATTTTATCACGTTTAGCAGATTTACCAGCTAAAACATGTCCTTTGTGTATTAAAAGACCATCATCTAAAATGAGTGGTATATTATATTTATCTGCTACAAATGCAGCTCTATGACTTTTCCCTGAACCACTAACCCCAACCAGTGCATAAACATACAATATCTCCACCCCTAAAAATACATTCTTAAATTTACTATAAATGATATTTTAAAAAATTTCAAGTTATTCATAAAAAAACCGCTGCTCAATTAAAGACAGCGGCCTATATTAATATTTAATTTTTTAAACATTTATTCCTCTTTTTTTGACTCGATTAGTTCAAATATTTTCTCAGGAATAACGGGCATTTCTTTGATCTTAACCCCAATTGCATCCTGAACAGCATTACCAATTACTGAAGGAATTGACAGCATCGGGTGTTCTGCTACACCACGAGCTCCATAAGGTCCGTCTTCCTGTGCATTTTCCACAATTATAGGTTTTAATTCGGGAATATCTGCAATAGAAGGTACCTTGTAATCAGTAAAGGTATTGGTCAATAGCCTACCATCTTCACTAAATTGATAACCCTCCATCACTGCAGAACCATATCCTTGAATTACTCCACCTTGTATTTGACCGATAACATTTTCTTTATTAATTGCCTTACCAACATCGAAGGCAGAAGCAATTTTAACTACTTCAAATTCACCGGTTTCTTCATCTACTATAACCTCAACTCCATGTGCACCATAAGTCCAATCCAGTGCAGGAAGCCCCTGCCCAGTTTCTGGATCAATATTGGTTAATCCCTGAGCAATATAATTACCTCTTGCTATTAGAGGACCACCAATTGCATTACCGTTTTCATAGGTATAACCCATGGCTAGCTCTTTAAAGCTGATGTATTTATCGAGGTGGTGTCTAACCTTGACTTTCTCATCCTCTATAAGAAGATCTTCAACAGAACATCTCAAGGGCTCAGATGCAATTTCTTTTAATTGTTGAGCCATATCCTGAGATGCCTTTATTACAGCATTACCTGACATGAATAGCCCTTTAGAAGCAACTGTCTGCCAATCATACGGTTCAGTTTCTGTATTATTCTCCCAGACTACATTAACCTTATCTACTGGCATATCAAGTTGATCTGCAACTATTTGAGCCAGGGCAGTATAAGTGCCTTGACCATAATCAGTCAGTGATACTGTAAGATTAATTGTGCCATTTTCATTGAACTTAAGAAAAGCTGCAGTACCAGTATTTGTAGGCATAGCTGGTGCTTTATGGAGTGTAGCTAATCCCTTGCCGCGCTTTTTGCCTGCTGGCAGGTCATCTGAATCTCTATTTTCAAAATCAATCTCTTTAGCTACTTCTCTTAAACACTCTTTAACTCTACCGTGAGATCCACCTATATGCTCTCCTGTAATTGTCACAGAACCGACCTCTAAGCCGTTTTTCATTCTTATATCATAGGGACTTATCTCTATTTCTTTAGCTACAAGATCCATCTGCCTTTCAATAGCCCAAAGTATTTCAAGATGACCAAATCCACGGTAAGCAGTCCCAAATATCTTATTGGTATAAACTGTTTTTGAATCCAGTTTTACATTTTTTATTTCATAAGGTCCTACTCCGGCTGTTGCAGCTGCTCTGGTTACATTAACACCATAGTCAGCATTAGCTCCACTGTCCCAGAGAAATTCAGTTTCCTGAGCTACAATCTCACCATCATCATTGACTCCTGTTTTTAATCTAGAATAAAGCCCCTGCCTAACCGGAACTGAATTAAACTCTTCTTCTCTAGACATTACTATTTTAACAGGTCTACCATCAGCTGCTCTGGAAAGACAGGTCACAAGGGGTTCGAAGTGAATTCCAGCTTTACCACCAAACCCACCACCCACATAGGGAACAATAACCTCGATATCTTCATGATTTAAATTCAGACCATTTGCTAATAAATCTCTTACAGCAAAAGGGGACTGAGCACTCGTCCATATCTTTACTTTTCTACCCGGCTTCCACTGCGCTATGGAGGTATGAGTCTCCATGGCAGTGTGGTCGACCATCGGGAGGGTAAATTCGTTTTCAATAATGTGATCTGCTTTTGCAAATCCTTTATTAATATCTCCCTTTCTGATTTTTGTGTGATGTGCGATATTAGTACCAGGTTTTGGGAAAAAGACAGGTGCACTTTCTAATTCAGCAAGATTCTCATGAACTAAAGGAGCATCTTCTTCAACTGCTTTTTGTACATCAAGGACTGCATCCAGTTTTTCATATTCTACTTCTATTAATTCGACTGCTTTTTCTGCAATTTCTTTAGTTTCTGCCGCAACTGCAGCTACAGGTTCTCCCTGATATCTGACTTTATTAACTGCCAGAATATCTTTGTCGATTAAATAAAGTCCTACTTTATAAGGTAGCTCTTCACCTGTTAATACTGCCCAAACTCCAGGCAAACTCTCTGCTTTGGTTTTATCTATATTAACAATTTTTGCGTGTGCATAAGGACTTAATTTCATTTTGGCATGTAACATACCTTGTATTTCAATATCATGAACAAATTGAGCATTTCCAGTTACTTTTTCTAATGCCTTAATTCTCTTGACACTTTTACCAATCATTTCTTCAGTCACGATTGACTACCTCCCTTCTTCTCAGCTGCACGTTTAACCGCATTTCTAATAGAATAATACCCTGTGCAGCGACAGATATTACCCGATAGAGCAATATCGATATCTTCATCAGAAGGATCAGGATTTCTATCCAATAATGCCTTGGTAGACATGACCATTCCAGGTGTACAAAAACCACATTGGATCGCATTCTCCTCTATAAAAGCCTCCTGAATATCACTGATCTCTTCGCCAACTGATTGTCCCTCTATCGTTTCTATATCAGAACCATCAGCTTCCACAGCTAAAATGATACAACTTGTGACAGCCTGACCGTCCATTATAACAGTACAGGCTCCACATTCACCTTCACCACAACCTTCTTTGGCACCGGTAAAATGTAACTTCTCTCTCAGCATATCAAGAAGTATCTCATTATCTTTAACATCCAACTCATAATTTCTTCCATTTACTGTAAAGTTAATGGTTTTCATTACTTATCACCTGCTTTCCATAGTCTGGAAAGAATTCTACGAGTATAAACCTGTGACATCTTTATCCGATATTGTTTTGTGCTGCGTACATCATCAATCGGATTAATATTTTCTTTAACCTTTTCTAATATTTTCTCTTGTTTATCTGTAAAACTTCCCACTCCAAAAAAGATCTCACTGAAATCTAAATAGACGGGGGTAGGGGCAACTGCACCCAGAGCAAAGGCCAAATATTCTTCCTCTTCAGATATATATCCTGCTACACCGACTCCACTTAAATCAGGCCCTTTTGTTCTTCTTTTCTTTAAATAGGCCCCTTTGCCATCAGCAGAATGTTTTTTGACTAAAAGCCCTTTAACAATTTCATTATCTTTTAATACATTTCGTTTTACACCTGTTGCAAATTGTTCTAAAGGTACTTGCCTGCTTTCCTCTTTACTTTCAATTACGACCCTTGTTTTGAGTACTAAAAGCCCGGGAAACATATCTGCACCAGGTGAAGTAGTACAAAGATTTCCTACAACTGTTGCTCTATTTCTAACCTGGTGAGCCGCAACTTCTAAAGCTGAATCAGCTAATATTTTATAATCCTTATTCACCAGTTCACTATCGATAATTTCATTACATGTTATTGCAGCACCTATAAATAATTCTTGATCCCTTTCTTCAATTTTAGAAAAAACTTCGATATTTTTAATATCAATAATAGTATCAGGTTTTCTCATCTTATGCTTCATATCAACGAAAAGGTCGGTACCACCTGCCAATAATGCGGTTTCACTTTCCTTATTTTCAAGTATATCAAATATTTCTTCAAGACTTTCCGGTTTATAATATTCAAATTCATTAAGCATTTATATACTTCACCTCCATCATTCTCATAACCAATCTAAGGAACTATTCTGGTACCGGCGTTACCGTGGACGGCCTCTAAAACATTTTCAATCGAAGTTATAATTGCCTTTTGGCCTCCACTTTCTACAAAATCAGCTGCTGCCTGTACCTTGGGTTTCATACTTCCCTCTCCAAAGTGACCCTTATTTATATGCTCTTCTATTTCTTTTATCTTAACCTCTTTCAATGCCTCTTCATCTTCTTGTCCATAGTTAATATAAGCGTTCGATACATCTGTCAATACCAAAAAGATATCCGATTTAATCTCTTGAGCTAAAAGACAGCCAGCCCTGTCTTTATCAATTACTGCTTCAATACCATGAATTTTGTTATCTTTTTCTACAACCGGGATTCCGCCCCCACCAGAGGCTATGACAATTTCTCCGTTCCTCACTAGATCATTAATTATAGGGGCTTCTACAATTTTTTTAGGAATAGGAGATGCTACTACTTTTCTCCAGCCTCTTCCACTATCTTCTATCCAATTTTCATTTTTTGCTTCTATCATTTTATCAGCATGTTTTTTATCATAAAATGGCCCAACAGGTTTGGTTGGATTTTGAAAAGCTTTATCATTTTTATCTACCAAAACCTGAGTAACAACGGTTGCTACATTTTTATCAAGATCAAGTTCAGTAAAAATATTATGCAAACTGTTTTGCAGCATATAACCTATAAAACCCTGTGTTTGTGAACCACAAACATCGAGAGGCATTGCTGGTACATCATCTTTTGCTTTATCTTGCTGAATTAAAATATTACCAACTTGAGGACCATTTCCATGGGTAATAACAACTTCATTGCCTTCGGCTATAAGTTGTGCAATCTGTTTACTTGTTGATAATACATTATGAAACTGCTCTTCAGCTGTGCCATTTTGTCCTGGTTGCAATATTGCATTTCCACCTAAAGCGATTGTTAATTTCATAAAAATTCCTCCATTTGCTATCTATTAATTAGAAAATAAAGGAATCCTGTTTAAACAGGATTCCCATTATATATATTTTATTCTTCAAATGCTACACAACGACCGATACTTGTTTCAAGATCTACACCTTTCCAGGGGAAGAATCCTATTTTGATTCTTCTGTTTAGTATTTTATCAATTTCTCCACCTAAATTTTCAGCATGGATAATTCCTTTTGGGAATAGTTTGGTGTGCATTAGTTGCCTGCTTTCAGGATGTGAAAATACTTCATCTAAAGGCTTGCCCAAATGTTCTTCACATTCTTCAGCAAGATCAGGTCTCAGCTTTTTACAGACTGTATTCATAGGATGATCTGCAGAACCACAATCAACACCAATCCATTTTATCTTCTTTTCTATTGCCCATTGAGCAAATTCCATATTTGGACCGGGATGTTTCATGAAGTATCTTTCTTCATCTGCTTCTGGCTGATCCCAACCATATTTATGGTAACCAGTATTTATAACTAAAATATCATGTTCTTTAACTTCAACTCTTTCTTCAATCATCTCTGAAGTATAAATATCATAATCGCCTACAGCATCACTTAAGTCAACTACAACTCCATCTCCAAAGAGGTCTTCTAAAGGGATACTAGCCATATCTCTTCCAGCAGTCCAGAAGTGTCTTTCTCCATCCAGATGGGTTCCAATATGATTACTAGTTTTTATAATCTGACCATTTACTCTCTCAGTTGAAAGACGCTTAAAATACTTCATTTCTAGAGGTTCATAAGTTGGCCAAGGTGGTGTGGAAATACCAATCTTTTGAGTTAAATCATATAATTTCATTAAAATCTCTCCTTTTATTTAATATATTTTTGGGCAAATGCCCTAATTGCCGATTTAAAACATTCTTCGGGCGGATCTACTAAGCCTGCCCCAATCTGTCCTATACCCGGTTCTTTATGAGCAATACCGGTATTGATAGCCGGCAAAATTCCTGTTTCTATTATTTTCAATAAATCAATACCTGTTGGTGTTCCCCTGAAGTTCAGTGGGGGAATGGTGAAGTTATCATTTTCATCAACTGTGATCTCATACATATCCTTGGTAAATCTTATAGAATCAGCAACTGTTCCTCCGACAAAACCTACTATAGCAGGAGCAGCTGCCATGGCAAAACCACCTACCGCAGCTGTCTCAGAAATCGTACTGTCTCCAAGATCAGGACAGGCATCTTCTTCTGTATAACCAGGGAAGTAAAGACCGTCAACTATTTGGGCTTCACCTACAAACCATCTATCTCCTAAACCACTAATCCTAATTCCAAAACGGACGCCATTTCTGGCCATTGCTGTTAATACAGTACTATATTCTATTCCGTGAGCAGCATCCATAGTTGCTTTAGAAGCAGGCATCGATAGATTTAAATAAAAGTGCTCATTGCCTGCCATAAATTTAATTATTTCTTTTATTTCTTTATTTGTATAATTTGTTTCAAGTAGAAATGGAGTAATTTCTCTGATAAAAAGTGCTGTTGCTGCTTTATTCCTATTATGCACTTCATCACCCATGTGCAATGCTTGAGAAGTAATATTTTTGAGATTAATACCATCTGTTTTACTTAAAGCTTCTCTTAAAGCAGGTGCTAGTGATTTTTCCATCCACTTTAGTTTTTTGATCACATCCGGACCATTGGCACCAAATCTTAACACTTTTCCAAGACCTTCATTCAATGTTGTAAATGCCTTATTACCATAAGTCTTATTTTCTACAACCCAGACCGGCATAGAAGGTGAAACTATACCTGTCATAGGACCAACAGCATTATGATGGTGAGCAGCATCAAAAGTCACCTGACCATCATCCAACATTTTACGGGCTTCTTTTTCATTTTCTGCCCAACCTTCATATATACATGCCCCAATAGCTGCACCCTGCATTGGACCTGACATGTCTTCCCATTTTTCAGGTGGGGCAGCATGTAAAATCATCTTATCAGAAAAGTCTGGTAAAGCATCTTTAGCAGTTTGCACATCTATTACTATAGGTTCACTTTTTTGAATTTTCTCTACAGCTTTTTCATTCGCTGCTTCAATTTTATCACTGATATTTTCTATCTCATCTAAAAGACCTGCCATTTCTTTGTCTCCACCAGCTGCTGGTTTCCAATCAACCTGTACAGCATTATATCCTTCATCTTTTAAGTTTTCGGCAAAAGATTCTAGACCAATGTTTATAACATTTAACTCTTCTTTAAATAAATCTTCTAATTTCTTAGTCATATTATCTCTCCCCCTTAATTTAGATCACTTAAAATTTTATTTACTACGCGTACAGCCTGAACGTTAGTGGGGAGTACTTTAGCTCCAACCTCACGTAATTTTTCTTCCTGCACATGAAGATTTTGAGGATCTTTTTCAGTCCCACATACAGAAGCAATGACTGATAAATATGCTCCCCGGTCAGCTACTTTTGTTTTTGCTTCTTTTATAGCTTTTGCAGCTTCACCGGCCGGATCCATATGAGATCCATAACCCAACACTACATCAAGAAGTATAACTGCTACCTCTTTATCTTCAGTTTCTTCAGCCATTCTTTCATTTCGCAGTGAGGGCTCAATCATGGGGTGAGGTTTGCCTTTTGTAAATTCGTCTTCACCTAGGTCAATAACTGTATTTTTAATACTTTTTAGATTTTCTTTTAAAGCAAATTCATCTTTTAACGGAGTATTAGAATAAACATCTTCATTTTCTTCAGTTAAAAGTATAACGGCTTCACTACAGAGAGTTCCGCCGGTATAAAGACCTCGTAAATATTTTTGAGAACTGGCCATTTTTTTAGTTTCTTTTTCTGCAATCTCTGCTATTTCTTCATCTTTTAGACTGGCCGAACTTACTTCATCTTCTCCCTTGATAAAAGCTGCTGCTTTGAGAGCTGCATCTTCTAAAGTATCAGCCCAGATTGCATCTGTACCTTTTACAACTGCAGAATCACCACCCAAGAAATTAACGATCACGGGTTTTTTAAGTTTTTTGACTTCATCCATAATTTTTTTACTAACTTCTTTTGCTGGTGGTTTGGAAACTAAAACGATTATTTCAGTTTCTTCATCATTTTCAAGAGCTTTCATATCCTTAATCATTTCAATGCCTTTAACCCTAGACTTGAGGTCACGGCCTCCGGTTCCAATAACCTGAGTAAGACCTACTCCTTGCCTATCGACTAAACTCGAGACGGCCTGGGCACCGGTTCCAGATGCAGCAACAATACCAACTGGCCCTCTGCTTACTACATTGGCAAAGGCAAGTGGCGCTCCATTTACAATTGCTGTACCACAATCAGGACCCATTAATAATAGATTTTTTTCTGCCGCCATCTTTTTAAGCTCGATTTCATTTTCTACTGGAACATTGTCACTAAAAAGCATTACATGTAGACCTCTTTTTAAGGCCTTTTTAGCTTCCCGAGCTGCATATTCACCCGGTACAGATATAATCACTAGATTTGAATCTGGCTGGAGGTCCAAAGCTCCATCCAGGGAACCAGGATTATATTCTTTTTCTTCATCTGAGGAAGCCTTTTTGTCTGCTAACATTTGATTAGTTTCATCGATAGTTTTATCCAATACTTCTTTTTGACCATCTATTACTATTACAAGATCATTTGGTTTTGCAGCTTCTGCTTCTGGTAATAGCAAATTGGCATTTTTTAATATTTCTTTATTGGCATCAGTACCCATTACAATGGTTGCTTCATTAATTCCGTCCAACGCTTTAATATCTTTAGAAATTGACATTAAGCTAACCGAATCAAAATAGGTACCCTCTTTAACAAGTGCCTTTTTAGCCATATTAACAACTCCTTTTTAAAAAATCCCCACCCCATATTGATTGAGAGTGGGGATGTTATTATCAATCAATACTAATTAATTGTTAAACACCTATGGCATAACTAATTCTTCATTTTTTTCTAATAATTCATCTTCAACATCATAGTCTAATTCATTACCAACCATTTCTTTAACATAATCTTTAACTGCTGCATTCCAATATTGCTGATCTACATAAAATACTCTTGCTCCACCCAGTTCATGCTGATATTCTGGATAGGGATATGAAGGTTGAGCCATTCCGATACCCCATCTTTTTAGGCCATTATAGCTTTCGAATGTAGACCAAACTTCCTGATTTTTTTGTTCTTCAAAAGCATAAACTAACTTCCTATAATAAAGGGTTGCACCAATTCTCAAACCCCTTTTAAATGCCATGGTGTGTAATGATATATTGAGATCTTTGTCTCTTACTCGTCCATTTGCAAATCCAACTATCTCACCATCAATTGCTCCTACAAATAAGTAGGGGTCTTTAAGTCTATTTCTCAAATAGCCGAGTAATTCAGCATAAATTCTGGCTCCTACGATATCATAAAAGTCCTTAGCACCAGTCTCCATAAATTTCTTGACATAATCCAATAACATCGGTATTTCTTTATCTTTAACTTCTCTAATCAACATTGTGGAACCGTCTTTTAATTCAATCTTACATGGCTTCGGTGTAGCCATATCTAACTGTGGTGCACTTAAAAATGGTTCTAATTCCTCTACCTTAAAAGTAATTTCTTTTTGTGATACTTCAACTGGACTTTCCTTATACATTAATAATTCCTCCTTAAAGTTTTTATAATTATATTTTTTCATATTTTTTAAACTATTTTACATAAATCATAGCTTTTTTGGGTTCTATCACTCCTTTCTACATAATATATATGCATTTAACCCTAGCTAACATTTTTAGTACTATTTTATAAATTCTCGATAATTATCAAGATTACCTTTGTAATTATTCATAAATATTTAGCATAAATTTTGTTAAATAATTTATGCAAATATTGACATCATTACACCAGCTGCAACAGCAGATCCTATAGCCCCAGCCACATTAGGACCCATAGCATGCATCAATAAATAATTGGACGAGTCAGCCTTTTGACCTTCTTTTTGAACCACACGGGCTGACATTGGAACAGCTGCAACCCCTGCAGCCCCAATC
Organism: Halanaerobiales bacterium; assembly: GCA_018334565.1. Classification (GTDB taxonomy): domain Bacteria; phylum Bacillota; class Halanaerobiia; order Halanaerobiales; family M55B127; genus M55B127. The sequence goes on from JAGXLU010000001.1 coordinate 68,784, forward strand.
ATGGGATTAACTTTACCATCAGTTAATTTATACATCAACTTACCAACTAAAAGACCTGACAGGGTTCCAATTGCGAAAGCAATAACACCTAATATGAGGATTTGAATAGTATCTATTCTTAAAAATTTATCTGCTGTGGCACTTCCTCCCACGGCAAGTCCCAATAAAATAGTTAATATATTAATTAAAGAATTTTGCGCTGTATCACTTAATCTATCTACTACACCGCTTTCCCGAAATAAATTACCAAGCATTAACATCCCAATCAAGGGTCCAGCTTCGGGTAAAATAATAATTACAATAATTGTAACTGCAATTGGTAAAATAATTTTCTCGCTTTTAGAAACCGGTCTAAGTTGTTTCATTTTTGTTGTTCTTTCTTTTTTTGTAGTAACTAAATTAATTAAAGGTGGCTGAATAACAGGAACTAATGCCATATAAGAATAAGCGGCAATTGCTATCGCACCCAACATTTTAGGAGCCAGATTTGAAGCAACATAAATTACAGCTGGCCCATTTGCTCCACCTATAATGCCTATTGAAGCAGCTTCCTGCCCCGTAAAACCAAGTAATATTGCACCCAAAAAGGTAATAAATACCCCTATCTGGGCAGCTGCTCCTAAAAGAAGTCCTTTAGGGTCAGAAATTAAAGGACCGAAGTCTATCATTGCACCAATTCCCATGAAGATTAATGGTGGAAATATACTTAAAGAAGCACCTTTGTAAAAATATCTTAAAAGACCAGCAGGTTGACCATTGAACGCTTCCTGCATCATACCTGTCAAGGGCAAATTAACCAGCAACATCCCAAAGGCAATCGGTACTAAGAGTAAAGGCTCATACTTTTTGACTATACCGAGATATAATAAGACTAAAGATATTATTATCATTATAAAATGGGGTATATCTAAAGTCATTATACCGGTTTGCTGTAAAAATTCCACAAAAGCTTGTACCAATTTTCTAACCTCCTATCATAATAAAATCTAACTTATTCTATGACAACTAATGTTTCTCCTGATTCAACTTTTTGATTTTCACTTATCTTAATATTTTTAACTTTACCAGAACCTGGTGCATAAACTTCATTTTCCATCTTCATTGCCTCTAAGACTAAAATTAAATCACCAGATTTAACTTCTTGACCTTCTGATACTTTTATTTCTAAAATCGTTCCTGCCATAGGAGCTTCCACTGCTCCCCCCTCTAAACTGGGTATAGAAGAAGGTTTTTTCTTAGCCTTTGGTTTTGTTCTAGATTTTGTTTTATTTACATCAGCAGATGAACTACTCTTAGTTTCAAAAGTTTTTTTAGTAGTTTTGCTTTTACCTTCAGCAGTATCAGTATTAACTGTTTCTGCTGTTTTTATCTCTTCTACTTCTACTTCATATTCTTCATTATTGACCTTTACTTTAAATTTCCTGCTCATAATAACTCTCCTTTACTATTTTCTGTTAGTTTTCCACCCCGGGCAAATTTCCCCCAAACAGAGATATTATCTTCAACCTTACTTGCTTTTCTAATTTTAAATTTGCTGCTTTTTTTAACATCTTCCCGGCTCATTATAGCAGCTATTATGGCTGCTATTTTTTCATCTTCACGATTAATTTCAGTTTCCAGTTCTATATCTTTTCTTTGAATATCGGATCTTTCTTCGGCAAAATCTAATTGTTCAGAATAACAAATATTTTTAACTATTCTTATTGCCAACATCAATAAATATAATATAGCAAATACTATTACCATACCCAGAATAGCAACCTGGAAACTTGAAATTAACTTCTCATTAATAGTCATTGATTGAACAAGAGACGGATCTTTTAAAAGATCTAGAGGATTCACATTAATGCCTCCTTTTTATGTTCTATAAAGGTATATTGCCATGCTTCCTATTTGGCCTGTCTTCTTTTTTATTAATTATTGACTCTAATGCCATAATAATCCTGGGTCTTGTTTGGCTTGGATCAATTATATCATCAACATAACCTTCTGCGGCTGCTCTATAAGGATTAGCAAAGTTTTCCCTATATTCCTCAATTTTTTCCTGTCTTTTCTTGCCTGAATCATCAGCTTTTTTTATTTCTTTTCTAAAAATTATATTAGCTGCACCCTGAGGTCCCATAACAGCAATTTCTGCATTTGGCCATGCAAATACATAATCAGCACCAAGGTGACCACTGCTCATCGCTATATAGGCTCCCCCATATGCTTTTCTTAAAATTACATTTATCATAGGAACGGTAGCTTCTGAATAAGCATAAAGTAATTTTGCACCATGTCTTATTACTCCACCATACTCCTGTTCTACACCCGGTAAGTAACCAGGTACATCTGTTAATGATAGAATAGGAATATTAAAAGAATCACAAAATCTAATAAACCTTGCTGCTTTATCAGATGCATCGATATCTAATGTACCTGCTTTAAAATTTGGTTGGTTTGCGATTATCCCAACTGAACGCCCATTTAATCTCGCAAAACCAACTACAATATTTTTTGCAAAATATTTATGAACTTCAAAAAAATCCTTATTGTCAACTATTTTTTCGATTACATCCCTTATATCATATGCTTTATTGGGATTGACAGGTACGATCTCTTTGAGTTCTTCTTCGATGCGTTCGGGGGGATCCTCAATTTCAATAACAGGAGCTCCTTCTAAATTATTATTTGGTATAAAGGAGATTAACTTTTTGATTTGTTCAAAACTGTGTTCCTCATTATCGGCCAAGAAGTGTGCTACACCACTAACCTGGTTGTGCGTTGATCCTCCCCCAAGGTCTTCTGCACTTACTTCTTCTCCAGTTACAGATTTAACAACCTGAGGACCAGTTATAAACATTTTGGAAGTGTGATCAACCATAAATATAAAATCTGTGATGGCTGGAGAATATACTGCCCCCCCAGCACAGGGGCCTAAAATAACAGAGATCTGTGGAATAACACCTGAATTTTCGGTGTTTCTCCTAAAAATTTCACCATACCCTTTTAGAGAGTTAACTCCTTCTTGGATCCTAGCTCCACCTGAATCAAGAAGCGCTATAAATGGGGCACCTGATTTTTTTGCCAAGTCCATAACCTTACAAATCTTCTTAGCATGCATTTCACCGAGTGAACCACCCATTGTTGTGAAGTCCTGAGCATATACATATACTGTTCTTTGATCAATTGTGCCTTGACCGGTGATTACACCATCAGCAGGTAATTCCTTCTCATCCATACCTAAATCTTGTGAATGATGTTCTACAAACATGCCAATTTCATTAAAACTACCATCATCAAATAACTTATCGATCCTTTCGCGGGCGGTTAGTTTATTTTTTTTATGCTGCTTTTCTATTCTTTTTTCTCCTCCGCCTTTAGATATCTTTTCTCGTTTTTTCTCTAATTCTTGAATTTTATCTTTCAACTTGGTCCCTCCCTAAAAAATATATTTTGACAAATATATTGTCGTTTTCCATTATAAATAATTCAATAATTTAATTCACTTTACCTTTGTTATCTTTTCACATATTTTTTTTAATTATATTGTACTTTTATACAGTAAGACAAAAATAAACCCCGGACAAGATATCTAAACCAGAACTGCTGCCGAGGTTGATAAGGTTTTGCGCATCTTTCATATACTGAAAAGGATTATAGTTTATATTTTGGTATAATATAAATAAACTTTTATTAAATCTTTTTTTCAAAGCTGCTTTTAGATTTAAAGCACTAACCCTTGTTGTCATTTTAAAAAAATCTTCTTTTTTTAAACTTTTTTTGATCTTTAGTACATCTTCAGCAATACCAGCTTCTACTACAGATAAATAGCCAATTATAAAATCATCACTACTAGGTGTTAAGCCTATTCCCAAACCTATTAAATCATTTAAATTTCCATTTTTATTGATAAGTATTTTCAATTTTATGTAAAATTGTTTCTGGAGTGGATTTAACTCTTTTGCCTGTGGATTTTTTAAATAATCCTTAAAGTACAATATGCTTTTATCCAAACTACCCAAGTTTTTAGTTCCTAGAATCACTTTTTCTGTCATTTTAATTAGATTACTTTTGTTAACTTGAGTAGTGCTAGGTATTTTGCCAATAAATATTTTTTTATCAGCAATATTTAATTTTTTGTTATTATAAATTATTTTAAATTCATCCAACCGTAAATTATGAAAATTTAATGCACTTTTTTTTATTTCTTTATATTTATCATTAGGTAATATAAGGTGGTAAGGAGCAGGAATCACAGAACTATCAGTAATTGCAAAACCTTTATTTTGATCAGTTTGAAAATTTATAACATGATCAAAAATGCTGATTACTTTTGCATTTAAACCATAATTTTCACAGACCAAATCACCTTCAACAATATCAGAGACCATAATTTTCACCTTTTGTAGCAGTGAAGTTTAACATCTTAAGAGCTATTTCTAAATTTAATTTATCTTCAGGATTATCTAGATTCAATCCTGTAATTTTCTCAATTCTTTTCAAACGGTAGTGGACAGTGTTGTAATGAATATATATTTTTTTTGCTACATTACTTAAATTTCCATTTTCTTTAAAATATGCCTTAAGTGTCTTAAGTAATTCTGTGTTGTGAGTTCTATCATACTTTAATAGAGGGTCAATTGTCTTTTTTAAAAAACTATTTTTTTCTTTCTGGTCTATCTGATAAAGTAGCTTATATACTCCTAGATCTCCAAAGAAATATATTTGATTATGCTTATCTAATTTTTTGGCAACCTGAATAGTCCTTTTCGCCTGTGAATAACTTTTATGTAAATTTATAATATCTTTTTGATAATTTCCAATACCAATTTTAACTAAATCTTTATTCCGTTCTTCGATTATCCCCATTACTTTATTAATAAATGCATTCATATCTTCTTTTTCCTCTCTACCCTCGGGATAGAGCGCTATTAAATAAGTTCCCAAATCTCCCATGATTATATCATCATTGATCACCCGTTCGGCTGTTTCAAGATATGTTTTTTGTAAATTTTCATTTAAAAGGCCCTTCTTTTTAAAGTGATCTGAGATCAGATCCTTAAGTTCAAAAACAATCACAGAAAAACCCTTATCTAGGTCCAAACCCATATTATTTCCACGAGTCAGAATAGTCTGTTTATGATTAAACTTGCCTTTTAAAATGTCATAGAGGAGTTCGTTTCTATACTTAAACTCCACATTGGTAATAGTTCTTTTATTTAATATATCTAATGCTGCTATAGTACTAGCCCATTTCAAGGTAGAAAGGTCTAATTTATTAATCATCTTTTTATACTCCCATGAGAAAAGATAACCGAAATGGTTGTTAGGAGTGATTATTGGTATTTTTATAAGGTTTATCTCTCTTTTATTTAAAGAAACTAACTTTTTTTTGCATCTATAACCATAAATTTCTTCTTCTGTTTCTTTTTGTCCGTCGGTCGTAATAGTACTTAATAAATCCTCTTTAGTTAATTCTTCATTATTATTTGGTATAGAATAAGACATTATTGATATATTGGAATCTGTAATTAAAACAGGATTATTTATCAGTTCAACCAATATAGAAGAGAGTCTATCTAGACCGTTTTCATATAAAACAGTATTTGTTAAAACCTCATGAATATTTAAGGTCTTTTCCAAAAATCTCGTCTGTACATTTAGAATTTCACTTAAAATTGGATTTATAAATTCTGAAAAAGAAAAATCGTAGGGAATTTTAAGAAGTGGAAAATCATATTTTTTTGCTTGATCAATCATAAAGCCAGGTATTTCATTTATATATCTACCTGGTTTAATGCCCAAACCTGCTAATTTCTTTTTGGCTAAATTAGGTATTAAGTTTTTTAATGCTTTTTTATCATCTTTAATTGAGTAAAGGGTAGTAAAAAGAAGTTCCCCCTCTTTTACCCAGTCAACTATATCGGGCACTTCCATAATGTTAACCTTTGTTATGTGGCGGTCTAAACCCTTTTGACCAGACAAAACCTCCACTTCATTCATCTTTTCTAAATTTAAGGCTTCAGCAATAGTTATACCAATTAATTCTTTCATTAATCTTCACCATCCCAAAAATATTTATGATTTTTACATATGGTATTATAACATAGATGAATTTATTATGGAAGTATTCACAATATTTTTTTATATTTAAACTACTTTTTTGTGTGTATTAAATAAATAGAGGCAACCATAATGGTTGCCTCTACAAATTTACAATTTTAATTATTGTTTATTCAATTATAATATCTATATAATTATTGATTAACTTTATAAATTATTTGAACTTCTTATTTAGCCCAGGCTGGCTGTGGATTCTGCTTCTTCTTTAGTTCCCGGCAAAACTAAGTTAAGTACAACCCCTGCAAGTGCAGCAAGAGCTAAACTAGAAAATTCAACTCTACCAAGTTTGAGAACAGCTCCACCAATACCTAATACAAGTATTGTACCACCAATAACTAAATTTCTGGACTCTTTGAAATCTGTTTGACTTTCTACCAAAGTTCTAATACCAACAACTGTAATCATTCCATATAAGAGGAATGAAATTCCACCGATGACTGGAGTAGGAATAGTCTCGATTAGACCACCAAATTTAGGTATAACAGCCATTGCGATTGCAAATGTAGCTGCAATTCTCATCACAACTGGATCATAAACCTTTGTTAAAGCTAAAACCCCGGTGTTTTCTCCATATGTTGTATTCGGAGGTCCACCAAATATACCAGCTAAGGCTGTAGCCATTCCATCACCAAGCATGGTTCTGTGAATACCTGGATCAGTTACTAGTTCTCGTCCTTTACCTATTGTTTCACTGATAGCAAGAATATCACCTACGTGTTCTACCATTGAAACAATGGCAACCGGAGCGATAATGGTAATCGCCCTCATTTTAAAAACAGGTACTGTAAATTCGGGCAGTCCCAACCAAGCATTTTGCATTACAGGACTAAAGTCAACAATACCTACGATAATTGCAACTATATATCCAGTTACTAAACCCACAATAATCGGAACAATTTTTAAGAAACCTTTTGCAAATATTGCTGCTATAATTGCTCCTAAAAGCGAGGCTACTGCTACTACAACATTTAATGTGCTACCACCTGCCATATCAATTGCTACTGGTGCTAAAATTAAACCAATTGTCATAATTACTGGACCGGTAACAATTGGAGGGAATATCCTTTTGATTAAACTTGGTCCTACCTTATAAATGATAAATGCAACTATAGCGTATATAATTCCTGCAAATATAATACCCCCCTGTGCAGCTGGTATACCTCCGTGTTGTTCTATTACTAAAGCTATGGGTGCTATAAAAGCAAATGAAGAACCTAGATAAGCAGGTACTTTCTTTTTAGTAATGAAGTGAAATAACCATGTACCAACACCCGCAGTAAATAAAGCAACCGAAACATGTAAGCCGGTTAAAATTGGAACCAAAATTGTGGCGCCGAACATAGCTAGAGCGTGTTGTAATCCTAAGAAAACTCCTTGAAAAGTGTTGAGTTTCTTAATATCTCTAACAGCTTCATCTCTTCTTGACTCCATTAATAATTCCTCCTTTATAAATATGATATATTATGAATGTTAAATACACTTCTCTAATTTATAAATATACCACCTCCTAATTATTTAAATTTTAGACATAAACATGGTAATTATTTCTAATAATCTCTTATATAATAATTCTCAATATCTTAACCGTATTCCTTTTGTAATAACAAACAATTTTATTGTCTTTTTTTCGTTACTTTCACTAATGTAACTATAGATATTATCTAATATAATTATTATAATAAATAACATTTAATAAATTCGGAGGTTTTTTTATGAATGGTATCAAGTTATTAAAAACAAGAAGATCTATTAGAAAATTTACCGACCAAATTATAGAAATGAATAAATTAGAGAAAATGATTGAAACAGCCAGATATGCTCCAACTACCAATAACATACAGCCCTGGGAACTCATCGTAGTTACTGATAATGATAAGCTTAAGACCCTGGAGAAGTATATAGACCAGGATAAAAAATTTCCAGCCTGTGTTGTAGTTTGTAGTCAAAATGTTAAACATCATCTTGAAGATGGATCTAATGTAAGTACATATATCACGTTAGCAGCTCGAGAACTAGGCCTGGGAACCTGCTGGATCGGCAGTTATAATAAACCTTATTTGCCTAAGGTTAAAAAACTATTAAAAGTCCCCCAAAAATACAAAATAATTTCAATTATTACTGTAGGCTATCCAGACGAGAATCCACAACCCAACAAAAAGGAATTGGCTGAAGTAATCCACTGGGAACAATTTTAAAGAACTAATTATACATAGCTGCGAGATTAATCTCACAGCCATGTATTTATAGTTTAATCTATATTATTCAAAACAAGACATGCATTCTGTCCACCAAAACCAAACGAATTAGATAAGACATTTTTCAAATTGTCAACCTCTCGTGCCTCATTTGGTACATAATCTAAATCGCATTCTGGATCTTCATTTTCATAGTTCATAGTTGGAGGGATAATATTATCCCTAATTGCTAAAACTGAAATAATAGCCTCTATTCCACCTGCTGCACCCAGTAAATGACCTGTCATAGATTTACTTGAACTAACTGCTAAACTATCTGCATGATCTCCAAATAGATTCCTGATCGCTTTCGTTTCTAACTTATCATTAAGGGGAGTTGAAGTACCATGAGCATTTATATATTCAAATTCTTTTAGAGGAATTCCTGACTTTTTGATAGCCATCTCCATCGCCCGATAAGCTCCTTTTCCGTCCGGATCAGGTTGGGTCATATGATAAGCATCGGCAGACATACCATACCCACTTAATTCAGCAATGATATTAGCTCCTCTATTTTTGGCGAATTCATACTCTTCTAGGATTAGTATACCACTTCCTTCCCCAATAATAAAACCATCTCTATTTTTATCGAATGGTCGGCTTGCTTTTTCCGGTTCATCATTTCTGGTTGATAGTGCTCTCATATTACTAAAACCGGCTAAAGCCGAAGGAGAGATAGATGCTTCTGCCCCACCAGCAATCATTACTTTAGCATCACCTCTTTTAATAATTTCAGCAGCTTCTCCTATAGAATGAGTGCCTGAAGCACAAGCTGTTACTTCATTACTGTTTGGACCCTTCGCATTTGCATATATAGCAATCTGTCCGGCCACCATATTTGAAATCATCATAGGTATAAAGAAAGGACTTATTCTGCGGGGACCTCTTTTGACCAACCTTTCAACTTGCTTTTCAAAAACCTCTATACCTCCAATACCCGAACCAACTAACACCCCTACCTCATTAGCTATATCTTGATCAACTTCCAGTTTAGCATCAGCAAGCGCTTTTAAAGCAGCAACTACCCCATATTGAGTAAATAAGGCCATTCGTTTGGCATCTTTACGATCAATATAGTCACCTGTTGCAAAATCCTTTATTTCTGCACCTATCTGGCTTGCATAACCTTCGGTATCAAAGCCTTCTATATGTGATATACCTGATTTTCCATTTTTAATATTTTCCCAAAATTCTTTTATCTGCATACCAAGTGAAGACACTACTCCCAGACCTGTTATAACAACTCTGTTATTCATAAATATTTTACCTCCTGAATTATGTTTTTTTTACTGCTTTTTTTAAACTGCTTTTATCCTGTATATTATATGTTTTAATAGAACGGTCTATTCTTCTCATTAAAGCCTTTAAAACCCTACCAGGTCCCAATTCAAAGGCAAGCTCAACATCATTTTCAGCCATCAGTTTTATACTTTCAACCCATCTAACTGGACTTGTTAACTGTTCACTTAAAGCTGTGGTGATTTCCCTTGTGTTTTTGACAAAATCAGCTGTGCTGTTAGCAATAATTGGTATATTGGGATCATTAAACTCTAGTGTTTCTATATAGTTTTTCAATTTATTTTTAGCCGGTTCCATAAGCTGAGAGTGAAAAGCTGAACTTACATTTAGTTCAACAACTTTTTTAGCTCCAGCCTTTTCTGCCAATTCCATGGCCTCATCTACCGCTTTTTCTTCACCTGATATAACAATCTGAAGAGGAGAATTAATATTGGCCAATTCACAGATCCCCTCAACATTAGTACAAATATCTTCTATCTTTTTTCTGTCCAAAGCAATTATAGCTGCCATAGTGCCCTGCGAGCCTTCTGATACAGCCTCAGACATCAACTCTCCTCTTTTGCGTACTAACTTTAAGCCAGTTGCAAAATCAAAGACACCAGCTGCACATAAGGCAGAATATTCACCCAAGCTATGCCCAGCAACAATGGAGGGTTTAAATCCTTTGTCTTTTAGAAGTTTATAAGCTATCACACTTACTGTAAATATAGCAGGTTGTGTATTTTGGGTCTCTGTAAGTTTGTCTTCAGGACCTTTAAAACATAATTTCTTAAGATCCATTTCCAATATTTGATTTGTTTGATCAAAGTACTCTCTGGCCAGTTCAAAATTATCATAAAAATCTTTACCCATCCCTACGTATTGAGAACCCTGGCCAGGAAATACAAAAGCAGTATTTTTATTCATTCAATTTCACTCCATTAATTAAATATTTTCATTCCATTCAATCACTGTAGCAGCCCATGTTAGGCCCGCACCAAAAGCAACCATTAATAACCTATCACCATTTTTTATCATGCCCTTTTCCTTAGCCTCTGCCAATGCTATTGCTACAGAAGCACTTGAAGTATTACCCACTTCTGGTAAATTAACATATATTTGTTCTTCAGTTAATTTTAATTTACGGCGAGCTGATTTAATAATTCTTGTGTTGGCCTGATGAGGGATCAATAAATCAAGATCATCTATACTAAGATCTGCTTTTTTTAATACATCTAAGGAAGCTCTCTTCATTGTTTTAACAGCAAATTTAAAAACAGGTGTACCTTCCATTCTTATAGTATGCATTTTATTTTTAACAGTTTCTAGACTGGCCGGATTCAAAGAACCACCTGCTTCCATATAAAGAGCATCTGCTCCACTACCGTCAGAACCTAAATCAAAGGAGAGAAATCCTCCTTTTTCAGTTGGCTGCAGCACAGCTGCACCTGCTCCATCTCCAAACAGCACACAGGTGTTTCTATCATCCCAGTCTGTGATTTTGGAAAGTGATTCAGCACCTATGATTAATACATTGTTATAAAGGCCAGTCTCTATAAATTGAGCACCTACACTTAAACCATATACAAAACCTGAACAGCCTGCTTCTAAATCAAAAGCTGCTGCTTTATTCGCACCAATTTTTTCCTGAATAATACAGGCTGTTGCAGGAAAAGCCATATCAGGAGTTACAGTTGATACAATAATTAAATCTAATTCTTTGGGATCAAGATTGGCTTTTTCTAAGGCTTTATAGGATGCTTCTAATGCTAGATCAGAGGTTGAAGTATCCTCATCTGCAATCCTCCTTTTTTTGATACCTGTTCTTTTTTGTATCCATTGATCTGTTGTATCAACTATCTTTTCTAATTCTTCATTTGTTACCACATTGGGAGGCAAATAACTCCCCCAACCCGTTATTGTTGCTCTTCTCATTTATATATCCACCTTTCTTAGTTCCTTTTAAAAGTTTTTATCTTATTATTTAGGTTGTAAAGTTTGAAGTCTTATCCACCTCCTATATTTATTTTTAACAATATTGAATTCAATTTATTATTGTTCTTTAATATATTCAACGTTTTTTTCTATTACCAAAGCTGTTTCATAAACCATTCCATCTATTATTTCTTTAACTGGCAAAATATCTTCTACCATTCCTGCAATTTGTCCGGCCATAACACTGCCCTCTTTAATATTTCCATTTTGGACTGCTTCTCTTAATTTTCCTTTTGCAGCTTCTTCTATTTTTTCCTTTTTTGTTCCCGTAGATTCCATCTTATCTATCTTTCTAGTTAATCTATTTTTCAGGTTACGTACAGGATGGCCGGTGCTTATACCAGTTATAACAGCATCTCTATCCCTCGCGGATAATATCGCTTCCTTATATTTTACATGAGCAGGGCTTTCTTGTGAACAAACAAATCTCGTGCCCATCTGCACACCTGAAGCTCCTAAAGATAATACAGCTGCAATACCACGTCCATCCGCTATTCCACCTGCTGCTATAATAGGAATTTTTATTGCATCAGCCATTTGAGGAATTATGGCCATGGTCGTTAATTCTCCGATATGACCACCAGCTTCTGTACCTTCAGCAATAACAGCATCTGCTCCCGCTCTAGCTAGTCGTTTTGCTAAAGCAACTGATGATGCTACAGGGACTACCTTTATTTTGTTTTTTTTGAATCTATCAATATATTTGCCGGGATTACCTGCTCCTGTAGTTATTACAGGTACTTCTTCTTCAATCACAAGCTCGATAATATCATCGACAAAAGGAGATAAAAGCATAATATTGACTCCATAGTTATTATCTGTTCTCTTTTTTACTTTCTGAATTTCCTCTCTTATAACTTCCCGGGGGGCATTTCCTGCCCCAATAATACCCAGACCACCTGCTTGCGATACTGCCGCGGCAAGTTCACCTGTGGCTACCCAGGCCATACCTCCTTGAAGAATTGGATACTTAATCTCAAAAAGGTCACATATTTTTGTTTTAATTGTTTTCATTTAATCACCTCGGCTTTGACCGCTATTTTTAAGTTTATCTTTTATTATATCAACTAAATTATTATCAATTGCTGCTCTAGCTACTTTTATCGCATTATATATAGCCTGATCATCTGAACTACCATGACCAATAATGACTAGACCCTGCAAACCTAATAGAGGAGCACCTCCGTACTGTCGGTAATCCACTTTGTCTTTCATTTGATTTAACTCCTCTTTTAAAAGAAGGGCACCTAGTTTGGATTTAAGATTTTTGGTTAAGGCCTCTTTGAGTAAATCAAATACATAAGAAGCCACTCCCTCTGTTGTCTTTAAGACAATATTTCCCACAAATCCATCGCAAACAACCACATCACAGCTGCCATTGAAAATATCTCTTCCCTCCACATTTCCAATAAAATTTTCTACTCTGTCTTCCTGTTCCAAGAGTTCAAATGTATTACTATTTAATTTATTCCCCTTCTCTTTTTCCTCACCGATACTCAGCAAACCCACTCTCGGGTTGCTGATATTTAAAACCTGCTCAGCATAAATAGAGCCCATAATTGCAAATTGGATAAGGTGTTTAGGTGTAGAATCTACATTGGCCCCTGCATCCAAAACAATAGTATTACCTATTTTAGATGGAAAAACAGTTGCAATAGGGGGCCGATTAAGATTTGTAATTCTCCCAATTTTAAAAATTGCGGCAGCCATTACCGCCCCTGTATTCCCTGCTGAAATCAGTGCATCAGCTTTATCTTCTTTTATTAATTTACATGCTACTAATAGAGAAGAATCCTTTTTATTGCGTAAAACAGAGGATGGTTTATCATCCATAGAAACAGTTTGTGATGCATTTACCACCTTTATCGTGTCAGCTTTATAATTAAACTCTTTTAATATATTCTTTATTTTTGTTTCTTTTCCAGTTAAAATTACTTTTAAATCAGAAAATTCATTAACAGCTTTAACTGTGCCTTTAATAATTTCCCGGGGAGCTTTATCGCCACCCATACTATCTAATACAATTCTCAATCTTAACAACCCCTTTATCCTTAACTATATTTATATATTATATATTTATATCAATATTCCTACTTTTAAGAACAATTTTTTTAATATATAACAAAACCAGCTTTTCAGCTGGGGTCCTTTATAATACTTTCTTAATATAATTTTTATGTTCTGTTTTTAAATTCAAAAGAGTAGATCAGTGCCTCTATATCAACATAATCCTATATTTTATCACTAATATGTAGTTTATGCTTCCCATTTAAACCTTAGCTATATTTTACCTTTTTAGTCCTGGTTAAGGGTATTTATCAAACATGCAAAAGATAAATTTAAAGATGCCTCTTTTTGTTTAACTACTTTTACTTATCTTTGATTACTAATCTAACCAAACCTTAAAATTTAACTTTGAATATAATAGATAAGGTCATTAAATTTTTTTCTTTTTTTAGAACTAATCACTACCACTAGAGCCTAATCTTGTTTATATAATTGCTCAAATTGATTATTTGCTCAAGCCTTTTGCATTCAAGACATAGTCAGCACCTTATCTTTTTAAAATACATTTGCCTTATTTTTAGATTTAGGCTGACATTCTTTTACTTTATTAACTTAACCTGTTTATCTTTGAATATTATAATATCTCAAGCTCATCTTTTATAACACAGTCAAAATAGGGCTTTCAGTTTTAATCAAAATTATTTAAAAAGTACTTTATCATGTAAAAAGACAGGCCTTAGTTTTAAACCTGGCCTGCCTCTATATCTTTTATGTGTTAATTACTTTTTCACCCTTATAATATCCGCAGTTTGGACATGCTCGGTGTGATAATATCAATTCATCGCATTCCGGACAATTTACTAAATTTGGAGCTTTCAACTTCCAATGTGTACGGCGTTTTCTTTTTCTTGATTTAGAAGTCCTTCTTTTAGGAACCGCCATATCCTAACACCTCCCCTATGTTTACTATTTTTGTTTAAATTCTTTTAATTTTTCCAATCTTGGATCAATATTTTCAAATTCACAATCACAATCACCTTCATTTAGATTCTGACCACAAATTGGACAGAGTCCTTTACAGTTTTCATCGTGAAGAGGTTTGATCGGAATTTCCAGTATAATATCGCTAACCAAGAGAGGAAATATATTTATATTGTTTAAGTCTTCGATGTCTTCAATATCCAGCTCATCTCTAATCTCAACTTCAATCATATAATCAAAATATTTCAAACATCTGCTGCACTGTAAAATCAATGTGCATTCTAAATCTCCCTTTAAAATAAATGATCTTTCGGTTTTTAATACATCCAAATTTACTTTTATAGGCCCCTTTAATTCTATCTCTTTGTGTCTATAATCAATCTTGGTCGCTTCGATTTCTTTAACATAGTTCTTTTGGCTTCCGACTTCTTTGAGATCACTGAGATTCAAAATCATTTTTTTCACCTCTATATATATATGAGCCAGACTTTATTATATAAAAGATAATAAATAATTGTCAAGCTATTTATTTATTTTCTACAATTCTTTTTGTATCTCTGGCAATAACTAATTCCTCATTAGTTGGGATCACAAAAACTTTTATTTTTGATTTATCGGTGGTAATCTCTTTTTCTTCACCCCTTACTTTATTTGCTTTATGATTTAAGTCAAAACCTAAATTATTAAGGTCTTTTAGGATATTTGCTCTGACTTCTCCAGCGTTTTCACCAATACCCCCTGTGAAAACAACTGCATCTACCCCGTTTAGCACTGCCATATATGATCCAATATATTTTTTTACCCTATAGTTAAAAATCTGGTCTGCTAGAGCTGCCCTGTGGTTACCACTACTGGCAGCCTGTCTTACATCACGCGAATCATTACTCACACCTGATATACCCAATAGACCACTTTTTTTATTCAGTATATTATCAACCTCTTCTGTATCTAAATCTTCTTTTTCCATTAAAAAAGGTATAATAGCGGGATCTAAATCACCACTTCTTGTTCCCATTGCCAACCCTTCTAGAGGTGTCATCCCCATACTAGTATCAACAGATTTCCCTTTATCTACTGCTGTAATTGACGCTCCATTACCCAAATGACAGGTAATAATTTTGAGTTCTTTTATATCCTTATCCATTAATTCAGCTGCTCGATTAGCAACATATTGATGAGATGTCCCATGAAAACCATAGCGCCTAACTTCATATTTTTTATAGTATTCATAGGGTATAGCATATATATATGCTTTTTCCGGCATAGATTGGTGAAAAGCCGTATCAAAAACACCCACCTGAGGTTTATCAGGCAATAGCTCTTTACAAACTTTAATACCTGATAAGTTATGCGGATTATGGAGAGGAGCTAAAGAAGATACTTCCTCTATTTTATCAAGTACTTCATCAGTAATTAAGGTTGATTGAGCAAATTTTTCACCCCCATGAACAACTCTATGTCCAACAGCATAAATTTCATCTATATTCTCTAACACACCCACCTTAGAATCAAGGAGTATATCCATCACATCCTGAATTCCATCCCGGTGATTCGAGATATTCAAAGTTTTATTAACTTCTTTACCTTCAATATTTTCATATTCTATGACTGAATCACCAATTCCGATTCTCTCTACAAGACCTTTAGCAAGTACTTTTTCTTCTTCCATATTGAATAATTGAAATTTTATTGATGAACTTCCACTATTTAATACCAAAACTTTCATTATTGCCCTCCTAATTAAAATAATTTTTTAGTCATTTATATTATACATAGTCCTTTGATATATAAAATCAATTAAAAAACAAAATTTATTATTTATTAAAGCATAAGGCGAGAAAACAAATATATATGTATATGATACTGAACTTAAAAATCATTAATTATTTGATTATCTATTAGATCTTACTTTCAACTTAAACTATTTAATAATATATTGTGCCTTTATGTCTTGCATCCTTATTAATATTGTTTAGTTTTTTTTAATTTCTTACTCTCAATATTTTGTTGGAGCTTGCTATTTTAAAAGATTATTCCTGCTTTTCTTCACAGTAATTTAATTATAATTTATTTTAAGTTTTGAGCCTGAACTGCTGTAATAGTTACAACATTTACAATATCCTGAACTGAACATCCTCTGGATAAATCATTAACTGGCTTTGCCATGCCCTGTAAAATAGGTCCAATTGCATCTGCCTTAGCCAACCTCTGTACTAATTTATACCCTATATTCCCAGCCTGCAAATCGGGAAATATTAATACATTTGCTTTGCCGGCAACAGGACTTTCCGGTGACTTTTTTTCTGCAACAGAAGGTACTATTGCAGCATCCAGCTGTAGTTCCCCATCAATAATTATATCAGGAGCTTGTTTTTGAGCTAAATTAGTAGCTTCAATCACCTTATCAGCTAATCCATGTTTAGCACTGCCTTTTGTGGAAAATGAGAGCATTGCTACCACAGGATCTAAATCAGGCAGAAGCCCTGCCGTTTCTGCTGATGATACAGCTATTTCAGCCAGCTGATTGGCATCAGGATTGGGGTTAACCGCCACATCAGAAAATATAAAGACTCCTTTTTGGCCAAATTCAGTATCAGGAACATCCATGATCATCGCACCTGATACAACCGATATATTTTCTTTTGTTTTTATAATCTGTAAAGCAGGTCTTAAAACATCGCCTGTTGCATTTATAGAACCAGCTAATAGACCATCTGCTCTTTTTGTATAAACCATTAAAACTCCAAAATATAGTGGATCTGAAACTTTTTCAAAAGCAGCCTCTTTTAAAAGCCCTTTCTCTTTACGTAATTTAAATAAAGTTTCTGCAAACTCCTCTCTAAGTACTGAATCGTGGGGATTTATTATTTCTATATCAGTTAAATCCACATCTGCCTGCTGAGCAATATTTTTAATTTCACTCTCTTGGCCTAATAAAATAATATCTGCCAATTTTTCTTCTTTTATTTGAGTTAAGGCATTAATAATTCTTGGTTCAATACCTTCGGGTAATACAATTTTTTGTTTGTTCTGTCGGGCTTTGTCTTTAAATTCCTTCATAATATTCATCTTTATATACCTCCTTATCATATATTACATTATATTATAAAAATTAAAATAATTCTATATGTAAACTTTATATAAATAGGCCTTTGTTATTATGTATATTTTCTGATAATATTAAAATATAAATTATGTTTTATGTAAAGGATGATAAAAATGAAAATAGTTGGTATCATTGTTGAATATAATCCTTTTCACAAAGGCCACCTATATCACATTAATAAAACGCGGGAAATAACAAGGGCCGATTATATAATAGCCGTAATGTCTGGACATTTTACACAACGTGGCACCCCTGCTCTCTGTGATAAATGGAACAGAACAAAAATGGCCTTAAAGGGAGGCATAGACCTGTTAATAGAGCTACCCTTATGTTTTAGCATAAGGAGTGCTGAATACTTTGCACAATCCTCTCTGCGCCTTCTAGATAGTCTGAATATAGTTGATCAGGTCGTTTTCGGCAGTGAGCTAGGCCAAATTGAAACTCTAGCTAAAATTTCCTCCCTGATGCTCAGCAGTAATCAATATTATGAAAAACGGCTCAAAAATTACCTAAAAGAGGGACAAGCCTATCCGGCTGCACGAAAAAATGCCCTGCTCGATATTATAAAGATAGAAAATTTAGAATTGATAAGTAAAAAGGAAAACATTTATAAAATTCTAGGTGGTTCCAATAACATCCTTGGTATAGAATATCTGAAAGCAAAACAAAAATATCAATTAAATATTGATCTCAAGACTATCAAAAGAATTGGTCAAAACTATCATTCTAATAACATTGAAGATAAATATATCAGTGCCACATCGATCAGGCATGCAGTTTATAAAAATAATTTAGTCAAAATAAAAGATAAGATACCTAGCTTTTCTTATAAGATCTTAAGAAATGAGATCAAAAAAAATAAAATACCTTTAATAAAAGATAATTTAGCCCTAATTATGCTGGCTAAATTAAGGCATTTAGATGTAAATGATTTAAAAAAAATTCATGATGTAAACCCGAATTTAGCCCAAAGAATTAAAGCTGTTGCGCAAAAAACAGGCGACTATAATCAGCTTATATCTGCTTTAAATACCAGGTCTTATACAAAAACCAGATTTCAGAGGATTTTACTAAATATATTATTTGATCTAGATCAAAAAACAATAGAAAAACATGATAGAAAAGGGCCTTCTTATTTACGTATATTGGGATTTAGTCTTAAAGCAGAAAATCTGCTTTCGATTTTATCTGAAGAAGCAGGCCTACCTCTCATCTATAATCCATCTCAATATTTAAATGAACTCTCTTTTAAAACAGAGAATCTTTTAAAAAGTTCTTTAAGTTACGATCTTTACGCAACTGATATCTTCAGCCTTTTATATCAAGATTCGTCATATAGAATTGCCAAAATGGATTACAAAAATAAGGTTATTAAAATGAATTAAGCAGCAGTTTTTAGCTTTTGTTTATTTAAATAGTCAATAACATCATCAAATGTTCTAACTGGAATGAGTTTCATATTTATATTGGCTTTTTTTGCCTCCTCTTGATTCTCAATCGGTAAAATAAATATTTCTGCCCCAGCTTTCTGGGCAGCCAATATTTTCTGCACAACACCATCTATTTCTCCAATTTCTCCTTTTAAGTTTATAGTTCCTGTTCCGGCAATTTTTTTACCCATTGTCAGGTCTTCTTTAACCAACTGATTATAAATTTCAAGGGCAAACATACCACCGGCCGATGGACCAACAATATTGCCGGTTTTATATTCAACCTTAACCGGGAAATTATAACTTAAATTCTTGGTCGTTATCAAAATACCAATTGAAGCCTTACCGGGGTCTTCAGCAAGTTCTATTGTCTCAACATTTATGGTTATTTTGTTATTATTACGCATTACCGCTAATTTTACCTCATCACCAATCTCACGTTTTCTTATTATATCAACTGCCTCAGAGGCAAGCTCGGTCTTCTGTCCATCAACTTCTACAATAGTGTCACCACTTTTTAATTTATTATAGGCAGCACTGCTCTCTAAAACTTCAATTATTTCTACCCCACCGCCATGAACCTGAATATCATAGCCATTTTTTTGTAAAGCAACAGCTTCAGCTGTTAATTTGCTTTCCTCCATCAAATCAGCCATCATCTGTAAATATCTCTCCATATTTATATTTTCGGGTAATTGATCTGTTAATAACTCCAGCTCATAACCAGCAGGACTAAATGTTTTGAGATAAATATAATCCCAAACAGTCGCTTTCTGGCTGCCTACAGCAGTTAACAGGAAGCTGCCCTCTATCTGATCCTTATATCCACCTTCAACTGTAATTATAGAAGATAGCTCTTTAGCCAATCCGGGTGACATAAGATAATAGGAAGTAGGTATAAAGTTTATGATTATAAAAATTATAATTAAAATGCCGATTCCTTTTGTCAATTTATCCTTATTCATAACAAGACCACTCCTGATATCTGCTTTATTGTTCTTTGATTTTTTTTTGCAAGGCTTTTTCGACCTGCTCTGGCACAACATTATTCAAATTACCGCCAAACTTTGCCACCTCTTTAACCAGACTGGAACTCAAAAAAGCATATTTGGTATCAGTCATCAAAAAGATGGTCTCAATACTGTCATCAAGTTCTTTATTCATAGAAGCCATTTGAAATTCTCCTTCAAAATCAGATACAGCTCTAAGCCCTCTTAAAATAGCTTTAGCCTTTTGTGACCTCACATAATTTGTAGTAAGGCCTGTGAAGGAATCTATTTTTACCTTATCTATATCACCTATGGTCTCTTTTAACAGATTCACTCTTTCTTCCATAGAAAAAATATGATCTTTATTGGGATTATTAAAAACCGCCACAATAACCTCATCAAATAAATTAACAGCTCTCTTTATAATATTAATATGGCCCTTTGTAATAGGATCAAAACTACCAGGATATACTACCGTATCCATTATAATGTATCACTCCTTTTTAAATATACTTTAATTGCAGTCTTATTATAATTTCTATCTTTAATCTTGATTAAACTATTAAATTTTTCAATTTTTTCTTCTTCATGATGCTCCACAATAATTAGGGCATCATTGATTAACAATTTATTGTTGACCAGGCTTTTTATAGTTTTATTAACTAGATCTCTATTATAGGGAGGATCTAAAAATACTATATCAAACCTTTGGTCCACAGTTCGAAGATATT
This sequence comes from Halanaerobiales bacterium, assembly GCA_018334565.1. Taxonomy (GTDB): domain Bacteria; phylum Bacillota; class Halanaerobiia; order Halanaerobiales; family M55B127; genus M55B127. Next base: position 89,640 of record JAGXLU010000001.1, read on the forward strand.
TCAAAACATCATTAACTACAATTTGACATTGATATGTAAACCCACATTTATCAATATTTTCTTTTATTATGCTGGCAAATTTAGGGCTTTTTTCAACAAAGGTTAATTTTTCTACTCCCCTGCTAACTGCTTCAAGACCCAGGTTGCCAAATCCAGCATAGAGATCAAGACCATTTGTTTTAGGAAAATATGGTAAAATAATACTGAATAATGCTTCTTTAACCCTATCCAGGGTGGGCCTCACTTTTTTAGTATTTATACTTTTTAATGTTATTCCACCTGCCTGACCGGCAATTACTCTCATCTTTTACCACTCTTTTTTTATATTATTATTGTTAGTTCTTCTACTTTTTTAGCTAACTTTTTGTATTTCTGAGACCAGTTATAAATTTCTGTAAGCTGATTGGCTTCCTGGTTGGCCTTGGCTAATATTTTTCTGTCTTTTAAGATATCAGCTACTTTTAAATCTGTTATACCATGCTGTCTAGTACCAAAAAATTCACCCGGACCCCTGATCTCAAGATCAGCTTCTGAAATTCTGAATCCATCATTAGTTTCTGTCATCACTTCCAACCTTTTTTTAGCTTCTTCAGTATTGGGATCAGCAATCATAATGCAGTATGCTTGTTTTTGACCACGCCCTATTCTACCTCGTAGTTGATGAAGTTGTGCCAGCCCAAATCTTTCGGCATTTTCGATTACCATAATGTTAGCAGTATCAACATCAACACCAACTTCGATAATGGTTGTAGAGATTAATACATCTATTTTATGATTGACAAAATCACTCATTATTTTATTTTTTTCATTGCTACTCAGCTGACCATGAAGGGCTATAACATTAAATTCAGAAAGATAATTTTTTTCTAAAATCTCCTTTATCTCTAAAACAGAATTAGCCTCCAATTCTTCCGAAGGTTCTATTAAGGGGCAAACCACATACACTTGTTCACCTTTTTTAATCTTTTCTTTAACAAAATTATATATTTTAGAACGACTTTTTTCGGTTCTCCATGTTGTGATAACTGGTTTCCTGCCCGGCGGCATCTCATCAATAATTGAAAGATCAAGATCCCCATATACAGTTAAGGCTAAAGACCTGGGAATGGGGGTAGCTGTCATTACCAACAGATCAGGATTATCACCTTTTTGTTTAAGTTGATATCTCTGTTCAACACCAAATCTGTGCTGTTCATCAATAACTATTAAACCAATATTGTAATATTCAATATCATTTTGAAAAAGAGCATGTGTTCCAATAATAAGATCAGCCTGGCTGTTTTTTATCCTTTTGATAATATCTTCACGCTCTGTACCCTTAACTCCACCCACCAATATATCAATATTATAGTCAAATCCCTTAAGGATTTTATTGATTTTTATATAATGCTGTTCAGCCAGTATCTCGGTAGGCGCCATTAAGATACCCTGATAGCCATTTTCTATTGTTTTAATTAAAGACATCACTGCAATTACAGTTTTCCCTGAACCAACATCACCTTGGAGAAGCCTCTGCATGGGTTCTTTTTTTTCCATATCACTTTTAATCTGCTGCCAGGCTTTCTTTTGAGCATTCGTTAAATTAAAATGAAGTCTATCTAAAAAATCATCCATCTTTTCATTAAAACTATGGTGCTTAATCCCATTAACTTTTTTATATTCCTTTTTCCTTTTCAACATTACTATTTGCAATAAAAATAATTCCTGAAAGGCAAGCCTATTTCTGGCTTTTACAAAAATCTGCCTATTCTGTGGAAAGTGCATATTAAAAATAGCTTTTTCCAATTCAATATGATTATATTTATCAATAATATATTCAGGTAAAAAGTCAGTGATTTTATGTAGGTGATCTTTTAATGCCCTGTATATTATATACCTAAGCCTCTTTTGTGTTAATCCCTCTGTCAAAGAATAGATCGGAACTACTCGGCCGGTATGAATAATGGTATTCTTATTACCGATCTCTTCATAGGTTGGGTTTATCATCTCTTTTTTATTATACTTAAAAAAACTCTTCTTACTTAGCTCACCGTATAAATTATACTTTTGCCCTGATTCAAATACATCATTCAAATAAGATTGATTAAACCATGTACCGATTAATGTATCAGTCCCATCTGTAAAAGTTACTTTAAAAACAGATTTATATTTACCTCTTTTTATCAAATCTTTATCTAAAACCTCGGCCTCAATACTGACCATCTCATTTGGCCTTATAAATCGAATTTCCTTGAAGTCCGAACGATCCTGGTAAGTACGAGGAAAGTAATAAAAAAGATCTTTCAAATTATTAATTCCCAGATTATTTAATCTCTTCTCAAATTTCGGACCCACCCCTTTTAAAAATCTAATCTCTTCTTCTTTAAAATTGCTCATTTAAATATTTACCACCCTTAAATAACACAACACCATATACAGTAGGCCCTGTATGACTGCCAATAACAGCACCAACAGTATTTTGATAGTACTTACAACCAAAAGATAAATTATCTATTTTGTTCTGATACATTTTTTTAAAAGTAGTGGTGTACTTTAACTCACCGTGAACAAAACCGAACCAATATTCTCCCTTATTACCCTTGTCTTTAGTTATATACTTCTCTACTAATTCTAGCAGTTTTTTATGAGTGTTTTTTCTTCCTCTTGCTTTATCCATGGGCTCAACAGCTTTAGAATCAAAATCTAATTTCAAAATTGGTTTTAAATTAATCAGATCTCCTATGAACGATCCTGCTTTACTGATACGTCCTCCTTTTTCAAAAAAAGAAAGATTATCTACGGTTAAATAGATTTCTATATCACGGCGTGCTCTTTTTAAAATTTTTACGATTTTTTCTAATTCTAAGCCTTTTGCAATTAGCTTGGCGGCTAAAATATCTAAAAACCCTAAGCCCATTGAAGCTGTTTTAGAATCAATTACTGTGATATTAAACTCTGGATTTTCCTTAAGAGCCAGTTGAGCTGAATGAACTGTTCCACTTAAATGGCTAGATAAGTGCATTGATATTACATGATCATAATCTTTATTTAGCTCTTTATAGATAACCTCAAATTCACCTACTGAAGGTTGTGAAGTGGTCGGCATTACATCGGATTGCTTTATCCTGTTTAAAAATTGATCAGAATTTATTTCCTTTCTATCCTTATATTGTTCTTCTCCAATTCTAAGGGTTAAAGGAATAATATGAATATTATATTCATCTATTAATTTTTGTGGCAAGTCACATGTGCTATCTGTTAAAATACCTATTTTCATAATTAATCTCCTCACTTATAATTTATTCTAAAGAAATAATATATGGATATAATGGTTGGCCACCTTCATATATTTCTATTTCCACATCTTTTGAAAACTCTTGAAATTTCTCTTTGATCTTTTCAGCTTCTTTAAAATCTGCTCCATCACCATAGTAGATAGTAATTAAATCCTCGCATTCCCATTCTTTGTCTATAAGCTCTTCAATAACATCCAATTCATCATCACCTACAGCTTTGATGGTTCCGTTGACAATTCCTATCACATCTTCTTGATCAATCTTAAAACCATTTACTTTAGAATCTTTAACAGCATTTGTAATTTCAATCGTCTTTACCTGTTTTGTTTCCTTTTCCATTATGGTTTTTAATTCATCTAATTCTTTTTGGTCATTAAAGATTAATAATGCTGCTATTGCTTCCGGTATAGTCCTTGTTTCAATTATACTTACTTCTTTATCTGAAAGTGATTTTGCCTGTTTAGCGGCTGATATAATGTTTTTGTTATTGGGAAAAATTATTATTTTTTCCTGTTTTATTTCTTTAACAGCTTCTACAAAGTCATTGGTACTTGGATTCATAGATTGCCCTCCATCGATAATTAAATCTACACCAAGTTCCAACAATATATTTTTAATGCCATTTCCTTTAGCAACAGCAATTATACCTATTTTCTTATTCATTTGTGTGGTTTTTTTATTCTTGACAATCTTTTCTTGGCTTTCCTCTTTGATCTGTTCAAATTCTTGTTGCTGTTGTTTCTCGCTTTCTTTTCTCATCTCGGCACTTTGTATTCTCATATTATCGATAGTTATATCTCTCAAACTACCAGTTTTTAGGGCATATTCTAAAATAATTCCAGGGTGGTCGGTATGGATATGTATTTTAATAATATCATCATCTCCCACCACCATCATCGAATCACCAAACTGTTCAATATCTTCTTTTATCTCATTTATATCCACATCTCTATCTTTAACCTCTATCAAGGTTTGGGTACAATAACCGTATTTTAATTCTTCAGCTTCTCCTTGTTCTTTAACAGTTTTTTTGATCTCTTCTTCTTCAACTATTTCAATCTTACCTGTTAAACCAGCTAACATCCCTTTTAAGATAATCAAATAACCCTGGCCTCCCGCATCTACAACACCAGCTTCTTTCAGCTGGGGTAATTGTTCTGGGGTTTTATTTAAAGCCGTATGGGCTGCTTGTATTACTTCATTTAAGATTTTTTCTATATCTTTGGTTTCCTCCAATTCTTCAGCCCTTTCAGCAGCTTTTCTAGCCACAGTCAAAATGGTACCTTCAACTGGCCTTAAAACACCCTGATATGCTATTTTAGATGCCCTAGACAAAGAATGAATTATATCCTGACTATCCATAACCTGATTACCCTTGTTAGCCTCTGAAAGACCGCGTAATAACTGTGATAAGATTACGCCGGAGTTACCCCTTGCTCCCATTAAAGCCCCTTTAGAAAGAGCCTGTGTTAATTTATCTATACGTTTAGATTTTGACTTATCAAGATTTTCTACAGCCTCCTGCAAAGTTAATAACATATTTGTTCCTGTATCTCCATCTGGCACAGGAAAGACATTTAAAGAATCTATATAAGACTGCTGTTCTTTAAGCTTGTTGAGAGCGCCGTAACACATGTCTTTAAAAGTTTTATCATCTATTATTTTGAACTCCTCATTCTGTTCCATTGCCTATCCTCACTCCCTGGACATTAATCTCTATATCCTCTACTTCGATGCCTACTCTGTTTTTCAGAGTATATTTAACCCTTTCAATTATATTATTGGCTACCTCATAAATATTTGTTCCATATTCTACTACAATATTTAGAAATATTTTCACTTCATCTTCTTCAATCTCTACAGAAACTCCTTTGCTGACATTATCTAGACCGAGCAAATCTGCTATACCGTCCTGCATATTTTTAGATGACATCCCTACCAAACCATAACATTCCATTGCAGAAAGTCCTGCAATATTTTCTATAACTTCTTCTGCTATAAATATCTTACCAAGTTCTGTATTAATCTCTTTAACCATAATTTTCACCTCTCTTTATATACATTGTAATTTTACTATATTTTGATTAAGCTTGCAACATTTAAGAAATACAATAATATTTATTAATAAACTACTTGTCATAACCTGCCTTAATGTGTTAAAATGATATTTGACTGAAAAGTTATATTAGTTATATTAGATACAGGAGGTGTATCAAATGGCAAAATATTGTGAAATATGCGGTAAAGGCAACAATAATGCCAATAGAATTAGAAGACGTGGTAAAGCCAAGAAAAAAGGTGGAGTCGGACGTAATGTTACAAGTATAAGCAGTCGCACCCAAAAACCAAACTTGCATAAAGTTAAAGCTATTGTAGATGGGAAAAAACAAAAAATTACGGTATGCGCTAAGTGCTTAAAAGCAGGTAAAGTTCAACGAGCATATTAAATAGATTGTCGATATCAGGGTTTATTCATTATATAATGAATAAACTCTTTTTTGTTTTAAGCTGTTATAAATGGTTTTTTATTATCATAACTTATCAATAGTTAAAATTTTACATTTTCTAAAAAGTTTTAAAAATTTATTATTTATTATTTATTATTTTTAATTCAAAGCTAAAAATTAAAAAGTATGAATAAAAAAATAAACAGTAGAAATTTCTACTATTCTTCTATCCATTTATCTATTTATTTAAATTTTGTAAAACAGTCGACTCTTGTTTTAATTACAACTATTCATTGTTAAATACTTTTAAACTGCTGTATTTTAAAATACTTTTTAAAACCCTCAACCACTAATCTCACTATATTTATTTTTCCCCATATCATACAAATCGTTACCATAAATATCATTAATCACAACCAGGGGAAAATCACTAACTTTTAAGAGCCTAATCGCCTCTGTATCTAATTTGGGATAAGCAACTACTTTAGAATCAATAATTCTTTTAGACAGAAGTGCCGCCGCTCCTCCTGTGGCAGCTAAATATACTGCCTTGTTTTCTTTTATTAAGTCAACTATCCTCTTACTTCTCTGCCCTTTACCGATCATGGCTTTTAAGCCCATCTTTAAAAGAGCCGGTGTATATTTATCCATCCGATAACTTGTAGTGGGTCCACATGGGCCTATAACTCTGCCTGGTCGGGCTGGAGCAGGTCCAGTATAGTATATAATCGCATTTTCAATATTAATAGGAAGCTCTTCATTATTCTCAATAAGTTCACATAACTTTTTATGAGCCTGATCACGAGCAGTATATAGATAACCACTTAAATAAATTTTATCTCCCGCTTTTAATTTATTAATCTTGTTTTCTGTCAATGGTGTCTCTAAATTCATAATTTCACCCACCTATATACTGATTTTGATATGACGTGAAGCGTGACAGTTAATATTTACTGCCACCGGCAGAGAAGCAATATGACAGGGATGTTTTAAAATACGCACATCTAAAGCTGTAACTTTACCTCCCAGTCCGCCAGGACCAATTCCCGTTTTGTTTATTTCTTTTAATATACGCTTTTCAAAAATCCTAATAGAAGGATCCTCAGTTTTTTCCTTAAGCAAAGCCTTTTTCGACAAAAGGGCTGCTTTTTCAAAAGTTCCCCCAATACCAATTCCCATAATATAAGGAGGACAGGCACTTGCGCCTGCTCTTTGCACCGTATCAATTATAAAATCAATGATCTCATCTTTACTCGCTGTGGGGTTAAACATATTAATTCTACTCATGTTTTCACTACCAGCGCCCTTGATTAATATATTAAATTCTAAGCTATCCCCTAATACATTTTCTATATAAATTATAGCTGGTGTATTATCTTGAGTATTTTCTCTATTAAAGGGATCTTTCACAACTGACTTTCTCAAATAACCTTTATTATATCCGGCCTTTATTCCTCTGTTTACTGCCTTATATAAATCACCTTGAATCTGTATTTGATTACCAATTTTTATAAAAATAACGACAATGCCCGTATCCTGACAGATAGCAATCTTCTCCTGCTCAGCAATTTGAGCATTTTTTATCAAACTTTTTAAAATATTTTTCCCAAGTAAAGATTGCTCTTTTTTTACTGCATCTTCTAACATATCTAACAACTTTAAATCAAGAGAAAAATTAGCATTTTGAACTGCTTGTGATATATTTTTGCTTATTATTTCACCATCTATTTCTCTCATAAAAAACTCCTATTATAATTTTTTTGATATAAAGTATAATAACTTACCTGTTTCAATTGTGATTACGGCCTCTTTTTTTTCAATTACATTACTAATTCCCCGGCTGCTTGCCCTATTCAGCCTATAATCATCTAATTCATATCTGCAACCCCTTAAACTACTAATTATAACATCTTTTGTAAGTGCAAATATGGAAAGGATAAAATTCTTTTTATTGTTGAAAGTTCTTTTGTTTTCAATTAAACCAATCTCTAAACCAGGTGCGATAATTCTAGCATTGATACTATTGAGAGCAGCATACTCTAATAACAATATATTACCAAATTGCTGATCAGCTCTGCCCCCATAGGCTCCTATAAAAGATATCTGCAGATGCCCTTTGGTCAGACAGTAATCTACTGCTAATTCTGCATCTGTCTTATCCTTATGACTGGGAAATTTCAAAATCTCTCCATTATAATTTTTTAAAAGCTTTGAATCTCTATCGAGGGAATCAAAATCACCAATTATTGCATCAGGTTTTCTATCAACTATATTTTGTAAAAATTTATATCCTCCATCTACAGCAATAATAGTGCTGTATCGATCAATTATCTCTTTATATAAAAGCTTTTTATTTTTAAATACACCGTTTAATACAATTAAAATTTCATTCAACTTGCTCACTATTCCTTAAAATTTCTCTAAATTTATTTAAGTTTTCGGTAGGGTCTCCTACAAATATAGTAGAACCACTTACTATAATATCAACACCTGTTTTAGCTATTTTTTCTACATTTGCAAAATTAACCCCTCCGTCAATTTCAATTAGGGTATCAGTTGAACTTTCTTTTATCATCAGTTTTAATTTTTTTATTTTGTTCAAAGTATTTAAAATTAATTTTTGTCCACCAAAACCAGGGTTTACCGACATAATTAAAATTAAATCGAGATCATCTATGATATTTTCAATGGTATTTAAAGAAGTTGCCGGGTTTAATGAAATCCCAGCCTTACAACCAGAGTTTTTAATAAGCTGAATTGTTCGATGAACATGTTTGGATGCTTCTATATGAACTGTAATGAAATCACTACCCGCTCTAGCAAATTCTTCAATATATCTTTCCGGTTCCTCAATCATGAGATGGGTATCAAATATTTGATTACTGTGCTGCCTAATAGATTTAATAACTACAGGCCCAAAAGTAATGTTCGGCACAAATCTACCATCCATGATATCTAAATGGATGTACTCTGCGCTTTTTACACTAGTAATCTCTTCTTTCAATCTGCTAAAATCGGCTGACAGAATCGATGGTGCAATTTTAATCATATAAATCATCCTCTTTTTTTTGTAGCTCTTTATATATTTCTTTATAACTTTCATACCTATTTTTTGATATAAGATTGTTTTTTAAAGCTTCTTTGACCATACAGCCAGGTTCATGAGTATGACTGCAGCTATTAAATTTACAGCTACCTTCATATTTTTCAAATTCTGGAAAATAAAAATGTAAATCAGAAGATTTAATATTTTCAATGTCTATACTACTAAAACCCGGTGTATCGGCTACATATCCTTTTTTTGAGATGGCAATCAACTCTACATGACGGGTTGTGTGTACACCTCTTTTTGATTTCTTACTAACCTTTTGAGTCGGGAGCTTAACATCTTTTACAATACTGTTTATCAATGTAGACTTGCCACTCCCACTGTTACCAGCTACTACAGATATATGGCCTTCTAAATTGTGATATAGGTTATCTAAACCAATATGTTCTTTAGCACTGATAAAAAATGTGTTATATCCGATCTCTTCATATACAAATAATTCAGTTTTCATCTGCTCTAAATCATCTATCAGATCAACTTTGTTAAAGGCAATTAATGGTTTCAAACCGGAAGATTCAACCATTAAAATAAATCTGTCCAGCAGCTTTTTTTCTAAAGGAGGATTCTTAAGGGAATGAATAATTACAACTTGATCAACATTGGCTATCTTGGGCCTACTTAGTAAATTCCTTCTGTCTTTAACAGCTTCGACAATCTTCTTTTTTTCATCTATAACTACTATATCTCCAGGATATATGGTTTTTTTTAGCTTGCCCCTAATCCCACATTTATGAACCCTACTATTAGTTTTTACGAAAAAAAATCCTCCCAGGGTTTTTGTAATAATGCCCTCCATTAAAAACCTCCTTTTATACTCCTATTTCTTGTGATTTTATTAATTCACCATCACGATAAATTTCTAAAACTGTAGGTCCTACACTATAAATTGTTTTATTTAAATACTGTCCAGGACTATGTACTTTTTGATATACAACTTCTTCACCATTACTGTCCTTTACAATGATCTTTATTTCCTGTTTATCACTACCCACAACGTTAATCCCTATATTTGTTTTATGTTCCTCAAAATTATTGTTATTGATTAACCCGGTACTTATCCCTAAATTGACTTCATTATTTTCTGGTACTTCTTCCCCGGCTGAAAACTGTTGATAGAAAATTAAATTTTCATCATATCGAGTTGACTCACTGTAATTTAACCTACCTACATTCAACCCCTTATTTTTTATTAGTTCAAATGCTTTATCTTTTTCAACACCTAGTAGAGAAGGCATTTTTACCATAATGGGGCTTGGACCATTACTAACTATTAGTTTAATCTTCGTATTTACATCAATTTGACTACCCGCTTCAGGAGATTGTGAGATGATGTGATTTTCCCTTATTTGTTCGCTGTATTCATATTCAATCTGCTCTTGAGACAAACCAAGATTCTCTAAGATAACCTGTGCATCTCTTAATGGCCTATTATTGAAGTCAGGAACTTCCACCACCTTAGGCCCTTTACTTATAGAAACAACTATCTTTCTTGTTTGTTTGATCCTTTCACCCGGCGAGGGCTCCTGAGTAACTATATGACCTTCTTCAATTTTATTATGAAATATCTCTTCCCCGGATTTCTGCAGACTTAAACCCTGTTGAGAAGCTATATCAACAGCTTCATTATATTCTTTCTCCAATAAATCGGGAACCTTTACAATGGGAACTTCTGTATATACCTTGAAAAAATAAATAACTGCAAAGGCTGCTGCTGAAAATAAAAACATAATAACTATAACCCAAACAATCCACTTATTTAATTTACTAGATTGTTTTTTATCTGGGGTATAATAGTTTCTGTTGTTTGTGCTACGATTACTTTTAGCATTATTTTTTTTGTTTTCCAAGCTCTTACTTTTTATTTCCGATTTTTTTAGTATCTTTGTTTCACTTTTTTTTGAGTTTTTGCTTTCTTTATTAAATCCTGGTTCAGATTTAACATATTTTAATGTTTCTACTATTTCTTCCCTTAAATCTGTAGCATTATCGTGGCGTTTTTCTGGATCTTTGGCCAGAGTCTTCATAATAAGTTCATTGACCTTTTCAGGAATAGAGGGTAGAACTTCCTTCAGCTCTTTAGGCTCATTTTGGATATGTTTTAATGCAACTGAAATTGGACTTTCACCTTTAAAAGGAACTTCACCAGTTATCATTTCATATAATACAACACCTATTGAATAAATATCAGAATATGTATTTATCTCTTGACCCTGGGCCTGTTCGGGTGAAAAGTAATGAGCACTGCCCATTACAGTATCTGTAATTGTCATTGTTGAAGTAGATACAGCCCGGGCAATACCAAAATCAGTAACTTTAACCTTGTTATTTTCAGTAATCAAAATATTGTGGGGTTTTATGTCACAGTGTATTATGTTATTTTTATGAGCTACCTCAACACCAGCAGTTATTTGATTGGCTATGTCTAAGGCTTTAACTAAGGTTAATCTTCCTCTTTTTTTAATAATACTTTTTAAATTTTCACCCCTTATATATTCCATAACTAGATAAAGGCTATCTTCACCTTCTACTATATCATAAATACTGACAACATTAGGATGAGTAATTCTGGCCACAGACTTGGCCTCTTGCCTAAATTTGTTGATGAAGTCCTCATCAGATACAAATTCCGGCCTTAGCATTTTAATTGCAACCTCACGGTCAAGCAATATGTCCTGGGCCTTAAAGACTAATGCCATTCCTCCACTGCCTTTTTTTTCTTTTATTTTATACCTGTTATTCAATAATTTTCCAATCATTTTGACACCTCATATGGTTAAATCTTGCCCATTATTATAGTGATATTGTCATTTCCGCCGTTTTGCAAAGCCGTGGTACCTAACTTTTGCAAAAAAACTTTTATCTCATTATTTTCTTTTAATATCTTTTCTATTTCATCAAAGCGTATCATATCTGACAAACCATCTGTACATAACATTATTGTATCTTCTTTACTAACACTAATTTGATTTATTTGAACTTTTAAATCTCTATCAATACCGAGGGCTTGTGTAATTATATTGCGATCAGGATGATTGAATACCTGTTCTGGTCTAATTGAATTATTATCAACAAGATCATTAACTAGTGAATGATCTTTCGTTATCTGTTTAAGTTTTTCGTTGAAAATATAGATCCTACTATCACCAACATGCCCATAATACAATACTTGTTCTACTATTAAACACATTGTCAAAGTAGTCCCCATATCCTGGCAGTCTTCATGTTTTTTTGAGTAATCAATAATATTATGATTAGCTGCAATTACAGCAGAATTAATCTGTTCTTTTATACTCTTTTGATCTTTAAAATCAAAAGAATAATTTTTTATAGTTTCTGTTGCAATTTTGCTAGCTATCTCACCTGCCTGATGTCCACCCATTCCATCAGCAACAGCAAGCATATGAATTTCCCCTTTTATGGGTTTTATCAAATAGCTGTCTTCATTTTTTTCTCGGTTATTACCGATATTACAAAAGACTTGAAAACTCATTATGAACCTCCATTTTTATGACTGGACCTCAGTTGGCCACAGGCTGCCTTAATATTTGTTCCCTTCTCTTTTCTAACTGTAACAGTAATATTATTCTCCCTGAGTTTTTTTTGAAAATGATCAATAACTTCTTGAGGAGACCTGCTTATATCTAATTCTGGAACAGGGTTTAAAGGTATTAAATTTAGATGAACAAGCTTGTTTTTTAAAAGAGATATCAATTGAAAGAGATGAACTTCTTTGTCGTTGATCCCTTCCATTAAGACATATTCAAAACTAACCCTCCGATTTGTTTTTTGAATATAATAATCGACCGCCTTCATTATTTTTTTTATATTGTACTTTTTATTGATAGGCATTAATTCATCCCTTAATTGATCATTAGGTGCATTAAGTGATATGGCCAGTCCCAGCTGTTCTTCTCTTTCAGCAATTCTTATTATTTTATCAACTACACCGGCCGTAGAAATAGTTATTTTTCTTTTAGCTATATTAAGAGCCTTGGGACTATTTAAAATTTGCACAGCCTTCATTACATTATTGTAATTTAAAAAAGGCTCTCCCATTCCCATAAATACTATATTTGTTATTTGTGGAATTTTAAATTCTCTGTAACTGACATCAACCTGTATTCGTAATACTTGTTCAACTATTTCCCCTGTATTTAGATCTCTTTTCAGACCATCAATACCTGTGGCACAAAACTTACAACCTAAAGAACAACCAATTTGGCTGGAAACACAGATCGAATACCTATTATCCTCTTCATATGGCAAAAAAACGCTTTCCAGCAATTTATCATCTTCCGTTTTCCAGAGATATTTTAATGTGCCATCTTCAGAAATTAGTTTCTTATCCAGCTTAAAAGAAGTAATTTTATAGTTCTTTTTAAGTCCTTTAATTAAATCATTAGGTAAATTGTTCATATTTGTAAACTCTAATATACCATTTCTATATATCCAGTTAAAAACCTGTTTTGCTCTATATTGTTTTATGCCTTTTATTTTGAAATCTTCTTTTAGTTCTTCTAAAGTAAAATTTAATATGTTGGTTTTAATCATTTCTGCCCATTCCAAATAGAAGTACTATTCTAACCAGGTTAACAAGTGCTATTAGAGTAGCTGATACATAAGTAAAAGCTGCTGCTCTTAGAACCTTTGTGGCTCCTTTTAGTTCATCATTATTCAGTATATTATTTCTTTTTAAAAGTGTCAATGCCTTATTACTGGCGTCAAATTCAACAGGTAGGGTTATCAAATGAAAAATTAGAGCCCCCAAAAACATAATGAAACCCAGAGCAATCATAGTCTGTGACTGTAAAAAGAAACCAATTATCGCCAAAGGTAAACCCCAACTCGAACCTATGCTGGCAGCAGGTACGATTTTGGCCCTAATTTTTAGCAGTGTATAACCCTGAGCATCTTGAATAGCATGGCCAGCTTCATGAGCAGCAATTCCGATAGCTGCTACCGATTTACTACCATATATTTCTTCTGATAGATTTAAAAGCTTGTTTTTAGGATCATAATGATCATTTAGATTACCCTTTATCCTTTTTACTTTAATATCATTTATATCATTTTTAAACAGCAATTCTTGGGCTATCTCTGCTGCTGTTTTATTTGAATTTGAGCCTACTTCAGAATATTTCTTAAAGGTGTTTTTAACTTTATATTGAGCATACATCGCAATCAATAGTGCTGGTATTAGAATTATAATGGTAGGGTCATAAAAGAACATATCAATCACTCCTTATCTTCAAATTTAACATCCTGTTCTATCTTATTACCCCTGAGAAAATCAGATGATGACATTTTTTTCCTTCCTGCTAACTGCAATTTATTCAGTTTTAATAGCCCCCGACCGGTCTGAACTATCAATCCTTTTTTGGGATCAGCCTCAACAATACTACCAGGCTTTTTATCGGTATTCCCCTTAACAGGTTCTACTTCGAATATTTTTAATAATTGGCCATTGAGATAGGTAAATGAACCAGGCCAAGGATTCATAGCTTTCACAAAGTAATAAAGTTTTTGATTTGTCTTTTCCCAATTAATTAGTCCATCTTCTTTACTTAACTTAGTTGTATAACTTGCTTTCGATTCATTTTGTTTGAACCGTGTTACCTTGTTTCGGCTTAAATCGGTTAGCGTTTTATCTAAGAGTTCCGCTCCTATTTGAGCCAATCTATCATGTAAATCTCCTGCATTATAATCTTCTTTAATTTCTACTTCTTTTTGATAGATTATATCACCGGTATCAAGGCCTTCATCCATAAACATAGTTGTGACACCAGTTTTATTTCTGCCGTCCTTTATCGCCTGCTGTATAGGGCTGGATCCCCTGTATAAAGGTAATAATGAAGCATGTAAATTTATACAACCATAGTGGGGCATATTAAGTAACTTCTTTGATAAAATCTGACCATAAGCGACTACTAAAATAAGATCTATGTCCATTTTTTCTATTTTTCTTATAAAATCATCTTCATGTATATTTTGAGGCTGCATGACTTCTAATTCTAATTTTAAAGCCTCTTTTTTTACAGGTGAATATTGAACTCTTTTACCTCTACCCCGTTTGCGGTCAGGTTGTGTTATAACTGCTTTAATTTCTATTTGATTATTATTATACAATTTTCTTAAACTTAAAACCGCAAAATCAGGTGTACCAGCAAAAATCAATTTCATTTTATCACTCCGATGATGTTTCCATAATTTCTTGCGCTTTATCGACAAACAAAATACCGTCAAGATGATCTATTTCATGTAAGAAGGCTCTGGCTTTTATACCCTCTAAATCATATTCTACTTCTTTACCATCTTTATTTAAACCGCTAATTTTAACCTCTTCGGCCCTTTCAACCAATCCTGTTTTACCGGGCACGCTCAAACAACCTTCTTCTGCTAGAGATTTCCCCCGCTTTTTATTAGCGACCGGATTTATAGTTGCCATTAATTCACCATCAATTTCAACTACTATAACACGCTGCAAAATACCAATCTGTGGAGCTGCCAGGCCAATACCCTCAGCTGCCTCCATTGATTCCACCATATTATTTATTAACTCTTTTGTAGCTTCATTTACTTTTTGAATCTCTTTGGATCTGCTTCTTAAAACGGGATCTCCAATTTTTCTTATTGGCATTACAGCCATTTTAATCACCTCTTTTTAATATTATAACATTGATATTGGATCTACATCAATATTATACTTTACATTTGTACTTATCTTTTTAAGAAATCCTTCTTTTAGATCTACTAACAGCTTCTTTCTTTCTTCTGCCATAGCAAATTTCAGTAAAATCTGCACTCTATATTCTCCCCTGATACGTTCAATGGGGGCTGGAGAAGGACCAATTATTTTTTTTGCCTTACAGTCTTTAAGATAATTATATAATTTTCTAGCTGCTTTTTCTGCTTTATTTTTATTTTGATGTACAGTCGTTATTTTTATAAGATAGATAAAAGGTGGATAATTTAGGGCTTTTCGCAGCCTTATC
Source organism: Halanaerobiales bacterium (assembly GCA_018334565.1). Classification (GTDB taxonomy): domain Bacteria; phylum Bacillota; class Halanaerobiia; order Halanaerobiales; family M55B127; genus M55B127. Next base: position 105,463 of record JAGXLU010000001.1, read on the forward strand.
TCCTTTTTAAAAAAATATTGATAATCGTGTTCTTTAGATGCTAGAACACTATAATGATCGGGATTATAGGTCTGAATTACAACATTTCCCACCTTCTTACCACGGCCTGTCCGTCCTGCTACCTGGGTTAAAAGCTGAAATGTTCTTTCAGCTGATCTGAAATCAGGCAGGTTCATTATCGTATCTGCAGTCACTACACCCACCAGAGAAATATTGGGGTAATCGTGTCCCTTGGCAACCATTTGTGTGCCCACTAAAATATCAATTTCATTATTTTCTATTTTTTTTAAAATCTTGCGGTGAGCACCTTTTTTAGTTGTAGTATCATAATCCATCCTGCTAACCACAGCCTCAGGAAATAGTTTATTTACCTCTTTTTCAATTCTTTCTGTTCCTATCCCAAAATCCTTAATATATTTACTACTACATTTAGGACAATATTTAGGCATATCCTTTGTATTTCCACAATAGTGACAGATCAACTTATCTTTATTTTGATGATAGGTCATAGATATATCACATTCATCACATTTTATAACCTGTCCACAACTGCGGCAGAGAACAAAGTTCGAATATCCTCTTCTGTTCAAAAAAAGGATGGCCTGTTCATCATTTTTTAAGGCCTTTTGTAAGTTATTTTGTAAATACATACTGAAAATCGAGGGATTACCCTTTTTAAGCTCTTCTGTCATGTTTATTATCTTAACCGGGGGCATTTTTTTATTTTCAATTCTCTTTGGTAAAGACATGTATTGATAAACACCTGATTTAGCTTTATAATAACTTTCTAAAGAAGGGGTAGCAGAACCCAATACTAAATCAATATTATTTATTTCAGCCCGTTTTTTGGCAACTTCCCTAGCATGATAATAAGGATGAGTGCTCTGTTTGTATGAGTTCTCGTGTTCCTCATCAATAATAATTAAACCCAGATTCTTAACTGGAGCAAAAATTGCAGACCTGGCCCCAATCACAATTTGAGCATCTCCTTTTTTTATTCTTCTCCATTCATCATACCTTTCACCTGAAGCAAGACCAGAATGTAAAACTGCTATTTTGCCTTTGAATCTACTGTAAAATCTTTTCACCATTAACGGTGTCAGAGATATCTCTGGAACTAATAGAATTGCCCCTTTTTTATTTTTTAGTACATTTCTAATCAACTGCATATATACTTCTGTCTTACCAGAACCTGTTACTCCATGTAAAAGATATGTGAAACTTTTTTTATCCAAAAGGCCTTTTTTGATCTTATTTAAAACTTTCTTCTGAGAAGGAGTAGGGGTCAAATCTTCAACTAATTGTCTGTCGAAATCCCTATCAGCTATTCTCCTTATAACATTTGTCTCGAAATCTAGGAAGTTTTTATCTATCAAACTGTTAACAGCACCCCTGTATATTTCAAGGTTACCAATGAGATCTCTCACCTTCAGTCTGCGGTTTGGATGTTCTTGAAAATATTTCATCACTTTATACTGGCTGGGGGCCCTGTTTTTTAATTTATCTAAAATTATTTTCATCTCATCTTCTGAGGCTTTTAGATAAACCTTTTTGACAGTCTTCTTTTTTGTATTTCCCCGATAAACAGCCGTTGGAACAGCTGCCTTAATTACATTTATTAATAAGGTACAATAATAATCACTCACCCATCTATATAAATGTAAATCCCTTTTTTCAAAGAATTTTTCTTCAGATATGATACTATCTATTGCTTTAATTTTATCTTCTTGAATATCTGTTGTTTCCTTTATATTTAATACAAAAGAACTTGGCTTTAATTTGCCAAAAGGAACCCTTACAGCCATTCCAATTCGTAATTTTTCTTTCATGTCATCCGGAATTTTATAATCATATACTTTATCAAATTTTGTGACCGGTACATCCACTGCAACTTCTGCGTATTTATTCATTATTGTTCCTCTTTTTGCTAATCTCTCGCAGGGCGAAAAATCCTCCCACCACAAGTATGAAATAAAATGTGAATAATCTCCAGCTAAAAGTAATTAAACCAATAATATCTCTTGGAATAAAGGCTACAAATAAAGAGGCAAAACCTATCTCGGCAACCCCACTAGCTCCAGGAGTAGGTGTATAGGGTATTATCAAATAAAATATTGTCTGCATGATATAGGCCTGTAAAAAATGAGGTTCTGCCCCAAATGCAATTAATAATACGGGCATTATCATAAAAAGACTGGTCCAAAATATTACAGTATGAAATACGCCCCAAAATAAGGCTTTTTTATTATTTTTAAGCAAAATTAAAGACCTTCTAAAATCGGCAAGTTCTCTTCTGCTTTTTACCATCCATTTTTTCGCCTTATAACTATTTTTTATAAATTCGTTAACCTTATTTATCTTCAAAACATAATTGATTAATCTGTCGGTTATTTGTGGAACTAAGGTTAATAAAATAATTCCTATTGAAAATAAGATTCCCATACCAAAAGCCAAATAAAATATATATTTTGGGATTACACCAGGATTGATATATTTACTAAAAAAAATTAAAAATACAGGGGTAATTATGCCAAAATAGAACAACCTCAATAAAAAATTAATTACAACTGCTGTGGAAGCCTTGCCAATATTTACACCCTTTTTATGAAGAAAATATATCTGAAAAGGCCCACCCCCACTGGAAAAAGGAGTTACGTTAGAAACAAATGCCCCAGATATGTGTATTACCATACAATCCATAAGACTCAACGGTCTATCAATTGATTTTATCATTACCCTTATTCGTTGTCCTGCAGCAATTATATTAATCAATAATAATCCTAAAATGATTAGAATATATTTGGGTTCTAGATTTTTCAGAACTCGCTGTAATGTATCCTCATCTATGGTAATTATTATAATAATAGCAGAAATTATCAAACTTAATATTACAGCAATTCTAAGTCCTCTGTATAAAGTTTTGCGATCTATAGTTTTTTGTTGACTTTTCATTGTATTCACCTCTTTTAAAGCAAGGCAAAACCGAAGGAAGTAGCTCCTCCGGTAAAGTATATTTTAGATCTCTTTTTGTATTGCTTTTATCATATCAAGTTTTTCCCAGGGTAAGTCTAAATCTAAACGACCAAAATGACCATAATTAGTGATCTGGCTGTATATCGGCCTCATAAGATCAAATTTATCAATAATTCCACCGGGAGTTAAATCAAAGAGTTTCTTTACGACTTTTATTAAACTAGCTTCTTTTATTTTTGATGTCTCAAAGGTCTCAACCATTACTGAAAGTGGTTGTGCAACTCCTATTGCATATGAAAGTTGAACCTCACATTTTTTTGCCAAACCTGCTGCTACAATATTTTTAGCAATATGCCGGGCTGCATATGAAGCTGACCTATCAACTTTAGTTGGATCTTTACCTGAAAAGGCACCTCCTCCGTGACGAGCAGTACCACCATAAGTATCTACTATAATTTTACGGCCAGTCAAACCGGCATCCCCATGAGGGCCTCCAATAACAAATCTTCCTGTAGGATTAATTAAAATCTCCATATCATCATCAATAAGTTTTGGATCTATAATTTCTTTGATAACAAATTCAGTCAGATCTCTTTTAATAGTACTTTGAGCAACTTCAGGATGATGCTGAGCTGAAATTAAAACTTTGTCTACTCTTACAGGAGTATTGTTATCATACTCTATTGTGACCTGTGTCTTACCATCAGGTCTTAAATAATCTATTATGTTTTTTTTCCTAACCTCAGCCAATCTACGGGCCAGTTTATGAGCTAGAATAATTGGTAGGGGCATATATTCTTTAGTTTCATCAGTTGCATATCCATACATAATGCCCTGATCACCGGCTCCCAACTGTTTTTTATCTTTTTCTTTTTCTTTTTCTTTGGATTCAAAGGACTGATCTACACCTAAAGCAATATCAGCAGACTGTTCTTTTAAAGAAGTAATTACCCCACATGTTTCACCATCAAAACCATATTTAGCTCTATTATATCCAATATCGAGAATAGTGCTCCTTACAATATCTGTGAAATCAACGTAGCAATCAGTCGTTATCTCACCGGAAATAAAGGCTAAACCAGTGGTCACAAGTGTTTCACAGGCAACTCTGGCATCTTTATCAAGTGTCAGTATGGCATCCAAAATTGAATCTGATATTTTATCTGCAATTTTATCTGGATGGCCTTCTGTTACAGATTCTGAGGACATTAAATATTTTTTTACCATTTTACCACCCTTAATTATATATATTATTAATAATTCAAGTTTAGCATATTGATATTATTGTGTCAATCTGACTATGAGCCAGAAATATCAAGATTTTTTACTAAAATTGAAGCAGAACCAAAATGTCCACTACCCGGTAGTCCCATCTTGAAATCATTACCGATTAATATAATATCTTTTAGTAGTTTTAAGAAGTTACCTGATATAGTAATTTGTTCAACAGGTTTTGCTATATCTCCATTTTCTATAAAAAATCCTCGAGCTGAAAGTGAAAAATCACCAGATACCTGATTTGCACCTGAGTGCAGCCCTTGAACATTTTCAACCAGTAGTCCTTTTTCTATTTGATTTTTTAATTTTGTAAAATCAGCCTCTCCTTTTTTTAAATACATATTTGTTGGCGAAATACTGATTTTGCTTTTATGATTAGAACGATAGGCATTGCCGGTTGTTTGTACAGAACTTTTTTTAGCAGTTTTCAAATTATGAAGATAGGTGGTCAGCTTCCCTTTTTTTATAACTTCCTTATATTTGGAAGCTGCCCCTTCAGAATCGAAGGGAGTTCTTCGATACCCCTTTGCATAAAAAGGATCATCAACAATATTTACCACTTTATTTGCTACTTGCTCATTCATTTTTCCTTCAAATAAGGAAAGGCCTTTTTGTACATTTTCCGCCGAAAAGGTTGAACTAAAAGTAGAAAGCATATCAATAAAAACTTCATTTCTTAAAATTACGGGATATTGACCTGATTTAATATCAGCTGCTCCAAACTGTCTGACAGCATCTTCAATTATTTTTTTTACAAATTGATCAGGATCAACTTCATCAAGATCCCTAAATAACTTATAATGAGAAGAAGTATGAACTTCACCCTCATCTTCCACTACTACAGATATATATATATATGAAATATCATTTTTAAAATTTAAATTTAGGTCTTTGCTATTGACTATTTCTTCGCCCGACTTCTCATCAGCATATATGCAGTAGTTAATACTTCTTACCCGATCATCATACTCAAAAATCTTTTTTTCTAATTTTTTTAATAAATCTATTTTTTTTGTTCTATCTAAACTATAAATTCCTTTCGTTTCAGATAACTCTTTGTAACTTTTTGAACCAGAAAATATTTTTTCTTCTTCATCCATTATATTAGCATTATTTTCAGCTCTTGTTAAAATATCATCTATAAGTTCATCAGAAAACTTTTCGGTATAAGAATAACCCATCTTGTTATTAATCTCACCCCTAAAAGCCAAACCGTACTCTTCATTTTCTTCATAATAGTCAACTTCACCCTGATATAATCTCACTTCAAAATTTTGTGATTTATTTAAATATATTTCACTCTCTGAAAAATTTTTATCCTCTGTTTTTTTGAGAATATTTTTTATAAAATTATCTAAATTCATTACTCTTTTTCACCTCTTCCCCCAACTGTCAGTTCTGAAACCCTTAAAGTGGGCTGGCCTACTCCAGCTGGAACACTACCACTTATTGAACCACACATGCCTTCAGCTAAATCAAGGTTATTGGCTACCATGTCAATTTTTTTTAAAATATCAGCACCCTTGCCTATTAAAGTAGCTCCCCGAACTGGCTTTTCAATCTGACCGTTTTTGATAATATAACCTTCCCGTACATTGAAGTTAAAATCACCCGTAGCAGGATTGACAGAACCGCCTCCCATATGTTTGGCATAAAGTCCAAATTCGGTTGCAGCTATTATTTCCTCCCTGCTATACTCTCCGTTATCTATAAAGGTATTTGTCATTCTGGAAGTGGGAGCGTAACGGTAAGATTCTCTTCTACCTGAACCTGTGCTCTTCATATTTAATCTGCGTCCATTTATGAAATCAATCATATAATTTTTCAATATACCTCTTTCAATTAACACATTACGCTGTGTTTTATGTCCTTCATCATCAAAATTCTGTGAACCCCATTGATGGGCAATGGTTCCGTCATCGATAGCCGTCACTTTTTCGCTGGCAATTTTCTCTTTTAATTTATTAGAAAAAACAGAATTATTTTTAGCAACTGAGGTAGCTTCTAATCCATGACCACATGCCTCATGAAATATAACTCCCCCAAATTTATTATCAATTATAACAGGCATTTTACCCTGAGGAGCATGCCCTGCTTTTATCATTGTTACGGCCATTCTTGCTGCATCTTCTGCTCTTTTTGTTATATCAATCTGATCGAAAAGTTCAAAACCCATATGTGCACCAGGACCCTGAAAGCCGGTCTGTTTCTCACCTTCAAGACTGGCTACAGCCTGAATGCCCAATCTAACCCTACTTCTTTCATCCTCAACAAATACACCATTTGAATTTGCAATCTGAACATTTTGTGTATAATCAGAAAGACCAACCACCACCTGGGTTATTAGTTCGTCATATTGATCTGCTGTTAGATAGGCACGTCTGATGAATTCTACTTTTTCAGTCTGGTTGAGATCAGCTGGATAGATTTTTACTGGATGCAGATTATCATAATCAGCAAACCGCAACCTACTACTTTTTAAATCCGCTTTCTTAAACATTCCAGCAGCCTTTTTAGCCAATTTTAGCAGGTTGTCTTTTTGATCATCATTTGTATATACATATATTTCATTAGTATCTTTAATAACACGAATTCCTACTCCATAATCATTACCGGTATTGGCACTATCTATTTTACCATTGATAAGGTTAATAGAATTAGTTATCTTATCTTCAACAAATATTTCTGCAAAATCACCACCTTCTGAAAGGGCTGTGTCGATAATATTTTCTAGTAGACTTTTACTTAGCATTTAAATATCTCCTTTCCACAATTTATATCTATACTATATTATTAATTAAGTCTTGTTAATATCCTGCAAAAAATAAGACCGCCCTGAAAGCGGTAAAATAAATGATTGTTTATTTAAGCATATCATATATCCTATCAGCAATATTTTCTTTAGCTGATCTGGATATGTCTATTTTTTTCTCTTCTGTGATGACCACAACTTCACTTTCATCTTGATTAAATATTTTCTTATTTTTTATATCATTTGCAACAATCATATCCAATCCTTTATTGATTAGTTTTTTTTCAGCATTTTCAATTAGATCTTTACTCTCTGCAGCAAAACCAACCACTACTTGCTCTTTATCTTTATTTTTGACAACCTTATTGATAACATCATTAGTTCTTTTTAAATCTAAGATGAAATTGTCTTGATTGCCTTTTTTAAGCTTATCTGCCGCATAATCTTTAGGAGTAAAATCAGCGACCGCTGCTGCCATAACAATAATATCAAAATCTTCAAAACAGTCCATCACACTATTATATAAATCAAGTGCAGTCTCTACTCTTTCAAAATCTACTCCAAGAGGCCTGGATAGAGTTGTTGGTCCAGAAATCAGTTTGACTTTTGCCCCCCTATAAGCAGCTCTTTTGGCAAGGGCATAACCCATCTTGCCGCTTGATTTATTCGTTATATATCTAACAGGATCAATTCTTTCTCGGGTAGGACCGGCTGTTACTAATATTTTTTTATTAGCTAGATCTTTGTCGGTCAGTTTTTTCAATACGTATTCTATAAGCATTTCTGGTTCTGGTAATCGTCCCTTACCTACATATCCACAAGCTAACCTACCTTCAGCCGGGTTTATCATATCATAACCCTTCTGTTTTAGGTAATTGATATTATCCTGTAAAATTGGGTTATTAAACATATTTACATTCATGGAAGGTGCGATAATAACAGGTGATCTAACAGCTGTAACTATGGTTGATAGTAAATCATCAGCTATTCCGTTAGCAACTTTACCAATTATATTAGCTGTTGCTGGACCTATCAGCATTAGATCAGCATTGTCGGCCAATGTAATGTGTTTAACTTCTTGGTCTTTAGTTTGCTCAAATAAATCACTTTCCACAACAAAACCTGTGATTGTTTTAAAGCAAATGGGGGAAATAAATTCTTGGGCTGAATCAGTCATGATAACGTGAACATCATGACCTTTTTTTGTTAAACCGCTTGCTACATTAACCATCTTGTAAGCAGCAATTCCCCCTGTCACACCGAGTAAAATATTTTTTTTATCCAAAGTTAAATATCACTCCTTTCTTAATGAACGCTCCTTTTTAATAACCTTTTTAATTTCCTGCACAGTTTTTTCTATTTGATCATTTACTATACTGTAATCATAATTATTAACTTCACTTATTTCTTGATCAGCATTTTTAAGCCTTTTCTTCAGACTCTCTAAAGTTTCAGAGTTTCTCTTCTTAAGTCTGTTTTTTAATTCTTTATTATTCGGAGGTAATAAAAATATGTAAACTGTATCTTTAAATTTGTTTTTAATCTGTCTAGCTCCCTGAATATCAATTTCCAATATGACATCTTCACCTTTTGATAAACAATGTTCAACATATTTTTGAGGAGTACCATAATAATTTCCATGCACACAAGCTGTTTCCAAAAATAGATCTTCCCTTTTCATTTCTTGAAACTTTTCAGTACTAACAAAGAAATAATCTATACCATCTTTTTCATCTTTACGCGGTTTTCTGGTGGTTACAGAAATAGAATATTTAATACCGTTAAAATCATTCATTAATCTGTCCAAAATAGTCCCCTTACCAACCCCAGAGGGTCCTGAAAGAACGAATAGAATTCCTCTTACCATATCCAATCACATCCTATTGTTTATTCTTTGCTCTCTTCTTTCTGATTATCCATACGGTGTGAAACGGTTTCAGGCTGGATAGCAGATAATATAACATGATCACTATCAGTAATGATTACTGCTCTCGTGCGCCGTCCATATGTTGCATCTATCAACATGCCACTTTCTCTGGCTTCTTGAATAATTCTTTTTATAGGAGCAGATTCTGGACTTACAACTGCAATTACTCGATTTGCAGCTACAATATTACCGAACCCTATATTTATTAAATTGACTTTCATATAAACCCTCCTCACTCCAGTTTCTATATAAAAAATCATTTTTATATTTTTTCTTATAATATCATATAATCATTAATTTAACAAGGAAATTGGCCCTCTTTTATCTTGTGATTTCTGATTAATAATTTTGACTAAATAACCATTATAATTTATACTATAAATATAGTAAACAAATGAAATATGTAGGATCAGGAGGAATATATTTATGTCTATAGATGGAATATTACTTTCAGCGATAAACAATAATCTTACACAAAAATTAGTTGACGGCAGAATAGATAAAATCTATCAAATAAATCAAAAAGCTATTACGATGACTATTAGAAATAATAATCAAAATTACAAGTTATTAATTAACACTGACCCCAGGGAAGCAAGAATTCAAATTACAGAATTTGAATTTGATAATCCAGAGTTCCCACCCGATTTCTGCATGCTGCTACGAAAATATCTGATCAGAGGTGTTATAAAGAATATAAGTCAGCCTGTTTTCGAACGTATTTTAAAAATCAAAGTGGAAATTTATAATAAAATATATTACATATTTATTGAAATAATGGGCAGATATAACAATATAATTTTGATTGATCAAAATGATTTGATTCTGGATGCTATTAAACGGCTTGACAATGAAAAAAGAAAAATATATCCCGGTAGCCAGTATAAATTTCCTCCCGGCCAGGATAAGTTAAATCCCTTAAAAGTAAGCAGAGAAAACTTTTTTAAAAAGATTCCTGCTAATTTTTCTAAAAGAATATATCAGGCAGTCATGTTTAACTTTAGAGGAATCGGACCGGCTTCAAGTAAGGAAATTGCTTACAGAGCTAATCTAAATTATAATGATAAATATAATAATCTAAACAGTGAAAAACAAAATGACCTTTATGAAAGTTTTACTGAAATATTTACTAAAATCAAAGACAAAAATTACAGCCCTACAATCGGACTTACAGATAATAAGATAGAATATTATTCTGCCTTTAACCTGAGTTACAAAAAAAATATAGATAAAACGATAAATTTTTTAGATACTGATCAGCTATTTGATTATTATTACGAACATCACCTAAAAAACATCGCTTTAAGGGAAAACAATGAAAAATTAAAAGCAGTAGCCAACGATTTTTTAAAAAAGAATTTAAAAAAGCAAGATGAATTTAAGACAGAGTTAAAGGTCAATAAAAATTATGAAAGTTTTAAACAAAAAGGTGAGTTGCTAAAAGCGAATCTTCATCAAATAAGCAAAGGTGATAATCAAATTAAGTTGACAAATTACTATGATTCTAAGCAAGAAACAGTCAATATCAGTCTAGATCCTAAAAAAACACCCATGCAAAATGCAAAAAGATACTTCAAAAAATACAAAAAAGCTAAAAAAAGCTTAAAACACCTAAAAAGACAGATTGGTAAATTAAGGCATGAAGAAAAATATTTAAGACAGGTCCTTTTTAATATTGAAGATTCAAATACTTTAGATGAATTAAAAGAAATAGAAAATGAATTAAGAGAAGAAGGGTATATAAAGAAAAAACAAAAGAAAAAAAGCAAACCGAATAATAAAATTAAACCTAATAAATATATAAGCAGCGATAATTATCAAATTCTTATAGGCAGGAATAATAAGCAGAATGACAAATTAACAAAATATGTAGCCAACAAAGGAGATATATGGTTACATACCAAAACAATTGCTGGATCTCATGTTATTATAAGAAACCATACCAATAAAAAAATACCAGAAAATACAATTTTAGAAGCAGCTAGATTGGCCGCTTATTTTAGTAAAGCAAAACAATCTAAAAATGTCCCAGTAGATTACACTCCGGTGGAAAATGTTAATAAACCTAAAGGAGCTAAACCGGGTTTGGTTTACTATGATAATTACAGCACAGTATATGTCGATCCAGCTCAAGATAAGGAGATTGAAAAAATTGAAAAATAATAAATTAATAGTTTTATTACTCGTTATTTTAATCTTATCAGGCTCTAAAGTAAAGGCCAATATACAAACATCTCCAATCGAATATGATGATGAAATCTATATTATTGAAAACTACTCTGAATTCGGAGATTTAGATTCTCCTAAATTAGCACTAGCCTTAAGTGGTGGTGGTGCCAGGGCCTTTGTAAATATAGGCGTTATTAAAGCCCTAAATGAAGCAGATATATATCCTGATATAGTTATCGGATCCAGTATGGGAGGGATCATAAGTGCTCTTTATGGAAGTGGGATGACGGCTGAAAGCATGCATGAGATAACTTCCTCATTGCCTTACGGATCACTTTTTGATATAAACCTAATTCCTATTTACTCTATATTTAGAACCAGAAAATTAAATCAAATTATAGAAAAATTATCTCCCAATAAAGATCTAAAAAATTTCCCTATCAAAACAGGTCTACTTACTTATGATTTGGATAATGGATACAAATATATTATGAGTGAGGGGAAAATTTCTGAAGTATTACAAAGTACATATTCCATACCTTTTTATTACCCTATAACAGAAAACAAGGACCGTTATTTAATTGATCCTGGTACAGTTGAAATGGTCCCTTCAAAAGCGGCTAGGGCTTTAGATGCAGACATTGTGATTGCAACTACTGCATTCAATGATTTGCCTTATGAAAGTTATAAATATCCTCTTCAGTCATTATCAAAGATGCTTTTATTGGTTCAAAAGAAAAATGCTAGACCAATTTTGGAAAAGTATTCTGATATAATTATAGAAAATGATGTTGGGCGTTATAGTTTTAAAGATTTTGATCTAATAGATAAATTTATAGAAATAGGTTATCAAAACACACAGGCTATGCTGCCTGAAATTCAAAAGCTTTTAGAAGAAAAGAATCATAAAAGCAAACGCCCTGATCTCGTTAATATTAGTCAAGATTATTATAAAAAAATATATACCGATATCCTTTATGATCGTATTATATATTCAGATACTTATTTTCACTATTTGCTTTATTATTTTAATAATCAATCTTTTTTTACACAAGAACTATTTAAAAAACCAATCTACAACCTTCATTTTGGATTTTACTTTGAAAAGTCACATTTTGATATAAAGGCGCTTTTCAATGTTGAAAAAGATAAGCATACTGAATTAATGCTCAGATATAAAAAAATAACAGATAATATTGATCTTGTTGCTAAATTAAAAAATAATACCCAGAAAAATAACATAGATTACATAGTAGAATTGAAGTATTTTAATAACAACTCCTCTTATTCAATTGGCCTGGCTAATTTAGATAATGAAAATTACTATTATCTAAATAATAATATTAATTTATCAGGTGGAAAATTTGGTTTTAAAAATAATACAGATATTCTTTTGAACATGAAGAAAAATCCTCAATTGATAAACTTAAGTCAGATTGATTACCATATAAACCAAAGATGGACTTCTGTTAATAAGTTTATGTATTCAAATACCAACTTGTTAGGTGACCCTGATATTTATAGAGGTAATGACAAAAATAAAAAAGATAAAACAGCTTTATCCACTTCCATTGTTTATAATATTCCTTTTTATCAATCACCTGAATTTTTGTATTTCTTTGCCTTAGAAGAGATAAATCCCGCTCTGTTTGTTGATATAGAGCACACAGATAATCTGAATTCAGCAATAGGGCTTAATATGAATATGGTATCTTCTCTAATGGGGTTAAATCCCTTAAATTTAGATTTGAGTGCTGCTTATGATAAGAATTCAAATAAGATGGTCTACAATTTCTCTGTTGATGTCAACTTTTAAAACCAAATATAAGTAATAAAGCCCTCACTTTGTTTTTTCAAGTAAGGGCTTTTTCATAATAATCTATAAATGTTATTTTTGATAACTAGTCAAAAATATTTACTCTTCTTGTTTACTTTCTTCTATAATTTTTTGGCTTGTTTCTTCAGGTACTTTTTCATATGTCGAAAATTCAGTAGTGAAATAACCATATCCACCGGTTATCGACTTTAAATCTGTTGCATAATTAAATAATTCACTCTTTGGGACTTTTGCTTTTATTTTTTGGGTGCCATCTTGAGGTTCCATTCCAGAAATTTTACCTCTCCTGGAATTAAGATCCCCCATTATATCCCCCATAAATCTTTCAGGCACTACAACCGTTACATCCATAACCGGCTCAAGTAATACCGGCTTAGCCTGCTGCATGGCCTTTTTAAAGGCTTTTGAAGCAGCAATCTTGAAGGCCATTTCAGAAGAATCAACATCATGGTATGAACCATCGTAAACAGTTGCTTTGAAATCTACTACTGGATATTTGGCTAAAACACCTTCGTCTTTAGCCTCTACTATACCCTTTTCCACAGCTGGTATATACTGGCTGGGGATTGCTCCTCCAAATATTTCTTCTTCAAATATGAAGTCCTTGCCCCTTGGTAAAGGTTCAAACCTGATCATTACATGTCCATATTGTCCTCTACCACCAGACTGCTTTTTATATTTCTCTTCTACAGATACTTTTCTTCTGATAGTTTCTTTATACTCAACTTTGGGTTCAACCAAATTAAACCCAACATCAAATTTTCTTTTACAAATATCATTTACTACAGATAAATGAACTGTCCCCATACCAGTAATTAAGAGCTGTTTAGTCACTTTATTAAAATCTACTTTAAAGGTAGGATCTTCCAAAGAATATCTCTGGATAGCAGAAGACATTTTTTCGTTATCTGCATCATCAGCTGGAACAGCTGCTTTAGTCAACATCGGCACTGGAAAGTCGATAGGCGCAATTTTTACATCTAAATCATCTTTTGTGATGGTATCAGAAGTCTCTATTTCATCCAATTTGGCTACTGCTCCTATATCTCCTGCAATGAGTTTTTCTACCTGTTCTTGTTCTGAACCATGCAGTTTATAGAGTTTACTAACCCGTAAACTTTCATTTAATCTAGGTAGATAAAGATCTTCCCCTTTATCAATACTGCCTGAAAATACCCTAAAAATAGATAATTTACCAATATAAGGATCAACCATTGTTTTACCCACAATACCTATAAATGGGCCTTCTTCATCTGTGGCAAATACTTTTTTTTCATCTTCTGTTTTAACAGTTAATTCTTCTCTATCAGCAGCAGAAGGAGCAAGCTTTATCATATACTCCATAAATGTATTAACCCCAGAATTATTTAGAGCAGAACCACAGAAAACAGGTACTATATCTTTGTTTAGGACGCCTTTTAAAAGGGCATTATGCATTTCCTGATCCGTAATTTCCTCATCTTCTAAATATTTAATCATCAGTTCTTCATCTAATTCTATGATCGATTCAATCAATTCCAATTTATATTGTTCTAATACTTCTCTTTGCTCATCATTTAAATCTAATTTATTCTCCTCACCATCATTGAGCTCTATAAATTTTTCAGATAATAAATCAATTATACCTTTATATTTATTTCCCTCTTTATATGGGATCGTAATTGGTAATAGAGAATCTTCAAAATTATCATCCAATTCAGCGAATAAATCTTTAAAGTTACTGTCTTCCAGATCAAATTTATTAATGAATATAAATCTCGAATTATTATTTTCAACTGCTATGTCCCATACATAGTTAGTATTAACTTCCACTCCGGAATCTGCATTTATTAATAAAATAGAAGACTCAACCATTCTGGTTGCGCTGGCAACTTCACTTCTAAAATCAGCATAACCAGGAGTATCTATTAAGTTGAAGTACTTACCCTTCCAGGCAAAAGCAAAATATGAACTATTAATAGAATATTTATGATCTTTCTCTTCTGGTATAAAGTCTGATTTGGAGTTTCCCTCATCCACCAATCCTATATCTTTGATCTTACCTGCATTAAATAATACATCCTCTGTTAATGTAGTTTTCCCCGCACCTCCATGGGAAATAAATGAAAAATTTTTGATGTCTTTTGTCTTATAGTTACTCAAATTTTTACACCAACCTTCCTAAATTCTAATAATTAATATCTTTATTTCATACTTTTTTATAATTCTATGTTTTGTGGTATAAATCCTGCCTCTAGTTTACAATTAATTATATTTATTCATCTATTTTTATTATTTTTTAAATTGATTATGGAAAGAAAACTCTTCAACCGTTTTTCTTGGGGGCCTTGTTTTTTCATCTTTTAACTGTTTTTTTGAAAGTATATCTTTATAATCTTGATCATGTTTTCCCACTATTAATAAAGCAATTAGTTTATATGCTTCAGGAATTCCCATTATTTTTTTTGCCCTGCTTTGACTATATCCTGCAATTGGGTGAACAACTAGGCCTAATTCAGTTGCCCTCAGCATAATCATCGATGTTGCCAGCCCAATATCAAAAAGATAGTACTCTCGATCCTTTATATTACAATCATCCTCTTTTTTTCCAGTAACCCCGATTACCATTGATGCATTATGTGCCCATTCATTACCTTTAGATAAGGTATCAAAAACCTGTTTTAATTTTTCATCATCATAAACAAAAACATAATTCCAAGGTTGATTATTAAAACAGGATGGGGCCAGTGAAGCAGATTCACTAAGATCATTTATTAAATCATCATCTATATCTACAGGAGCTAAAGACCTGTAAGATCTTCTTTTTTCAATAGCCTCTTTAACATTCATATTTTAATACCTCCTTTTTTTATATTTTTTCACCTGTATTTTTACCTAACTGATAAGCTTTTTTTAAATTATTTTCTGTAGGTCCATATTTGTTTTTAACTTTTGGTTCTACTACATTTATATTGCAATTTTTTTCGAATTGGTTCATTCTTTTTAACGAACCTCCACTCCAGCTATAAGTACCAATAAAACCAAATAATCTATTTTTTATACCTCTATTCTCCAGTGCTTCAATTAAAGCCAACATCGGTGGAAAAAGCTCATTATTATAACTACAACTTGCCATTATTACACCTTTATACTTCCAAATATCACTAATCAGAAATGACTTATCAGTCTTGGAAACATCATAGACTTTCACCTCATTTATACCTGCTTCACTTAGGCCTGCAGCGGCTTCTTCTGCAAATCTTTTGGTGTTTCCATACATAGTTCCATAAACAACCACAGCACCTTCTGTTGCTTCAAATTTACTCATTTTAAGGTACTTGTCAAGTATATATTCTGGTTTATCCCTCCATATAGGTCCATGGGTTGAAGCAATTATTTTAATATCAAGTTCCCCTAAAGAAGAAATATGCTTGGCTGCTATAGGAGAATATTTACCTACAATATTGGAATAATAACGCATGATTTCGTCCTCATAAAATTCTAAATTTATTTCATCATCAAAAATACTACCATTAAAGGCTCCAAAGGTTCCAAAAACATCTCCTGAAAACAAAATACTATCTTCTATAATATAAGTCATCATTGTTTCAGGCCAATGAACCATCGGTGTAATAAAAAATTTAAGGGTTTTTTCACCAATACTTAAGGTCTCTTTATCATTAATCTCCTTAATATTATTTTCAATATCGTAAAAGCCTTTGAGAAAACCAGTAGTTTTTTTATTTCCAATTATCTTCATTTCAGGAAATGATCTAATCAATTCATTTATAGACCCAGAATGATCTGGTTCCATGTGATTAATTATAAGATAATCAATTGATCTGCCTTCTGTTAGCTGCTTAATCTTTTCTAAGTATGGTTCTTGATAATCAGCTTTAACGGTATCAACTAATACCACCTTTTCATCAACAATCAAATATGAATTGTAAGAAATACCTTTGGGCAGAGGCCATAAGTTTTCAAAAAGTTCAGTTTCTCTATCATTTACACCAACCCAATACACATTATCGCTCAATCGATTTAAATAACTCATTTTTCCCCTCCTTTTAAAAATATCTAAAAATTTTCTACTTAATCAATCAGTTTGTTTTTATGAATACTTTATTTATATGATTATAATGATAACATTAATCAACTTCAATATAATTATAATCTCATTACCAAAGTAAAATCAAAGTCTGAGATCTAAAATATATTTGATAGGACAAAAGGAAAAAAACTAAATGTAATTTTTTAAATTATTTTTTCTCTAATTTTGACAAGTGTTCTTTGAATTCCTCTGGTAATTCTGCTTCAAATTCAACCCAATTACCCTTTTTGGGATGGTAAAAACCTAATTGATAAGCATGTAATAGTAGATGATCCAAATTAAATATTTCTTCTTGACCACCATATTTATTATCACCAAGAATAGGAAAGCCTAAATAAGCAAAATGAACTCTTATTTGATGAGTGCGACCGGTTTTTAATATCACCTTAAGATAACTATGGTTAGAAAATCTTTTAATTACCTCAAATTCTGTAATCGCTTTTTTACTATTTTTTTTGACTACAGCCATTTTGGTCCTATTTTTAGGATCCCGCCCAATAGGAGCATCAATGGTTCCACTATTATAAGGTAAAGTTCCCTTTAAAATGGTTCTATATTCTTTTTTGACCTGTCTTTTTTTAAATTGTTTTATCAAATTATTTAAACTTTTTTGCGATTTAGCAACCACAATTGTCCCACTGGTGTTTTTATCTAATCTATGCACTATGCCTGGCCTGATAGTGCCATTAATGCTGCCCAGTTTTTCAGAATGAGCAAGAAGGGCATTTACCAGGGTATCTTTTTTATTACCCTTTACAGGGTGAACTATTAATCCGACTGGCTTATTAATTACAATAATCTCTTCATCTTCAAAAATTATATCTAAATCCATTTCTTTTTTTGCTAAATCAAGTAGCTTGTCTTCTTTTTTATATATTACTATCTGATCTTTATAACTAACCTTATAGCTTTTTTTCTCTTTTTTATTATTTACCTTAATCTGACCATTATCAATCATCTTTTGAATTTGATTTCTACTTAAATTACTTTTGATCTCTGAAATAAATTTATCTAATCTAAAATTTTCATAATTTTTTTCAACATTTATTTTAAAGCTATTCATTTAAAACACCTATCTACAAACTCATATTTTTTTTATTTTATCATAAACACCCTCGATAAACAACTTGATAAATTTTATAAAATATTACCTATTATTGATATAAAGTACTTTATCTTCATTCTGAATTGTGTTATGATAACTATGGTAAAAATATAAATTAATAATTTTATAATATTTAAGGTGAAATAAATATGGAATCTATTCTCACAAATAATTCAAAAAAAAGAATAATTAAGATTTTGATCCTTGCCTTACCTGCTGTTTTAGAAATGAGTCTCAATACCCTCTTGGGTGTAGCTGATACATTAATGATCAGCAGAATAATTGGAAAAGAAGGGTTAGCAGCTGTAGGCTTTGCCAATCAAATATTTTTTGCATTAATCTACATCTTTTCATCTTTTAATGCAGGAGCTACCGCAATGATAGCCAGGAGTTATGGTAAAAAAGACTATAAGAAATTAAATATTATTATGGGACAAAACTTAGTATTGAATACCTTTATAGGTATTGTTGTATTCATAGTTACATTTACTTTTGCCAACAATATCTTAAATGTTTATGATATAACTAATCAGGTACAATCATTGGGATTAACTTATTTAAAGATTGTTTCATTCAGCCAACTTTTTATGTTCATCTCTTTTGCCATGGCTGCTAGCTTCAGGGGCTCAGGCGATACTAAAACTCCTATGTATATCACAGGTACAGCAAATATTTTAAATATTATAGGTAATTATGTACTAATGACTGGTTTCTGGATATTTCCCAATATGGGTATTGCGGGTGCAGCAATTTCTACAACAGTTTCCAGATTATTGGCTTCTCTTGCTTATATTATTGTTGTCTTCAAAGTAAAAGAAAAATTAAAGCTTAAAATGGTTAATTTGAAGTTTTCTTTTGATATATTAAAACGATTATGGAATTTTAGTTATGCAGCTGGCCTTGAACAACTATCAATGCAGTTAGCTTTCTTTTTAAATGGTATTATTGTATCATTATTAGCTACAACTTCGGAAGCTGCTTTTAGAATTTTGATCAATATCGAATCCATTTCATTTATGCCGGCAATAGGAATTTCTATTGCTACAGCTACATTAGTAGGTAAACACTTAGGAGAAGATGATCCTCAGGAATCATTACATACCGGTTTTACTGCAGCTGTTATAGGTATAATATGGGGAATATTTATGGGGATTATATTCTTTATATTTACAGAACCTATTATAAGGATATTTACAACTGAAACAGTTGTAATTAATGCCTCTTTAAAAACTTTGAAAATTGCTGGCATTAATCAGGCTCCCTTAGCTTTTATGATCATAATGGGAGGGGCCCTGAGAGGATCTGGCGATACAAAAGGAGTAATGATGATTACAGCTATGCGCTTATGGCTTGTTTTTGTGCCCCTTACCTATCTATTCACTATATTGCTAAATCAAGGTGTGGTGGGAGTATGGTATGCTGAAATTACATCATTTTTTATCTTCTCACTTGTTATATTAAAAAGATTTAAAGAAATGGAGTGGGCCCAGATTAAAATGTTCGTTTAAAAAATATTTTCTATTAGTTGCATTTAAAAGAGGGGCTAAGAACACCCCTCTTTTTAAAAACTATTCATTTTTTAAGACATTTGCACATCTTTCACAAATATCTTCATATTGTTCATCTTTTCCAACTGTAGTACTATACTTCCAACATCTATCACATTTTTCGCCTTTTGCTTCTCCAACAAATACTTTGATTTCAGTATTTTCACCCTGATGGGTAACCTCTTCTAATTTATTTTTTAATTCAATTTGAGACACAATAAAAAAATCAGCCAGTCTTTTATATTCGTCCTCCAGTAATTTTCTTATTTGATCATCTTCACAACTAATTTCCACTTTAGCTTCCAGAGAATTCCCTATAATTTTCTTATCTCTGGCCAGTTCCAAAGCCTTAGAGACATCTTTTCTTATATCTAATAGTTTTTCCCATCTATCCATAAATTCTTTATCTTCATATCTTTTATCAAATTCAGGCCAGTCACTTAAAAACACACTGTCCTTAAGTTCTGCTTTCTCTTTAGCCCGCTGCCATACTTCTTCAGATGTATGAGCTAAGATAGGTGCGAGAATCTTAATCAGAGTAATTAATATATCAAAAAGAGTGCTTTGAGCTGATCTGCGGCTTAAAGAATTAGTTCCATCAGTATATAACCTGTCTTTAATTATATCCATATATAGAGAACTCATTTCAACAGTACAAAAGTTGTGTACAGCATGGTAAACTTTATGGTATTCATAATCTTTATAAGCTGTATTTACTCTCTGTGATAATTCTTTTAACTTAATACTTATCCATTTGTCGATTTCTTTTCTATCTTCAAAAATAATAAAGTTTTCTTTTTTATTAAAATCCTTAGTGTTGCCCAAAATAAATCTAAATGTATTTCTTATTCTGCGGTAAACTTCTGAATTTTGTTTAAGTATTTTATCAGAAACCTTAACATCATCTTTAAAGTTAGATGAAGCAACCCATAATCTTAATATATCAGCCCCATACTGTTTTATTATTTCCTGGGGATACATCACATTACCTTGCGATTTTGACATTTTATTGCCTTTTTTATCTACAGTAAACCCATGGGTAACAACTTGTTGATAGGGAGCTGTTCCTTCTGTAGCTACTGCAGTTAAAAGTGATGAATTAAACCAACCTCTATACTGATCAGTTCCCTCTAGATAAACCTGAGCAGGCCAGAAAAGATTATCTCTTTCTTCTAATACTGCCTTATGACTGGAACCTGAATCAAACCAGACATCCATGATATCCTCTTCCTTGGAAATATTACTACTTTTACATTCGGGGCATTTATATCCCTCTGGAAGTAGCTCTTTGGCCTCTCTCTCATACCATGCACTGGATCCTTCTTCAGCAAAAATTTCTTTAACTGCCGTTAGTGTCTTGTCATTTATAATTGATATCCCACAGTCATCACAATAAAAAATAGGTATGGGGACTCCCCATTTCTTTTGTCTTGATATACACCAATCTGTCCTTTCAGACACCATATTACCCATTCTTTTTTCTCCCCAGGCAGGAAACCATTTAACATTATGAATAGCCTTAAGGGTATCTTCTTTTATAGCTTCAATAGAAGCAAACCACTGATCTGTAGCCCTAAAAACCAAGGGTCCTTTACATCTCCAACAGTGAGGGTATTGATGATCGATGAAGTCTAAATTTAACAACATATTTTTTTCTTTTAATTTATCAGTAACCTTTATATTCGCCTTATCATAGTGAAGGCCAGCAAAATCTTCTGCTTCTTCGGTAAAATAACCCTTACTATCCATTGGTGCATATACCTCAAGGCCGTATTTTTGACCAACTATAAAATCATCATGACCATGGCCGGGAGCAGTATGAACACAACCAGTACCTTCTTCCAGTGTAACATGTTCCCCTAATATTATGAGTGACTTTCTCGGCATTATAGGGTGATTAGTATTTGTATTTTCTAATTCTCGACCTTTAAAGGTTTGGCCAACAACTTTATATTCTTCAATACCAACCTTATCCATTACCTGATCAACTAATTTTTCTGCCATTATTAGTTTTTCATCCTCAACCTCAACAATAACATAATCGAAATCAGGGTGTAGTGTAATAGCTAAATTTGAAGGTATTGTCCAGGGTGTTGTTGTCCAGATCACCATATAACTATCTTTAGGAAGTAACTCTATTCCCCCAATTTCAACCTTTTCAGCAAAAGGAAATTTTACAAATATTGAAGGGGCTCGATCAGTGTGATATTCCACTTCAGCTTCTGCCAGGGCTGTTTCACAACTAGGACACCAGTGAACCGGTTTTTTCCCTTTATAAAAAAGACCTTTTTGGGCCATTTCTCCAAAAACTTCGATTTGCTTAACTTCATATCTAGGATTTAAAGTTAAATAAGGGTTGTCCCATTCCCCCCATACTCCTAATCTTTTAAATTGCTCTCTTTGACGGTCGATATATTTTAAGGCATATTTTCGACACTCTTCTCTAAGTTCAGACACAGATAGATCTTTCGCCTTATCACCCATCTCTTTCGTTACCTTGTGTTCGATTGGTAAACCATGTGTATCCCAGCCAGGAACATAAGGAGAATAGTAACCTCTTAAAGTACTGTATCTTGTAATAATATCTTTCAATACCTTATTCATAGCAGTTCCAATATGTATATCTCCATTCGCATATGGTGGTCCATCATGTAAAACAAAAGGCTTTTTATCCTTCCTGTTTTCTATAGCCCTTTTATATACATCCTTATCTGCCCATAATTTTTGAAATTTTAACTCTCTTTCACTCAAATTTGCCCTCATAGGAAAATCAGTATCCGGTAAATTAATAGTCTCTTTATAACTCATATTTTTAATAAACCTCCTAAACTTATTTACAATAAAAAAGGGCCGTTCCACCCTTGTAAGGGGCGAAAAGACCGCGGTACCACCCTAATTTTTTCTTAGTGTGTTTTAACGCAGTGACTACGAATTGGCTTACTTAATTCAGCCAACCAGCTCAGGAATGATCTTCATTACCCTTATTTAATACCGGCTCCCACCATCCCGGCTAGCTAAGTTAATATAATAGTAATTACTGGTTCCTTCTCAGCTTTTTTTCCATTTTATTTTTTTTATTATAAATTATTTAATAAACATAGTCAAGTTATTGCTAGTTTTGATATTCTTCTATTTCTTCCTCGTATTTTTCTAAGTCAATTTCCTCATCATCTTCTAATACTTCCAATTGGCTTTCAAGTAAATTACGCATTCTAATCTTAAAAAATGTCTTTGTTTTCTTTAGTTTTTCTAATTTCTTATACTCTTCTGATAGATCATCTTTAACTTCATCCTTCATCTTCTTAGCTTTCATTTCAGCCTTTTCTATAATTATCTCTGCTTCCTCACGCGCTTGCTTGGTTTGTTTATTAGCAATTTCTTCAATACTCCTCAGGGTATTTTTTAAATTTTCTTCAATATTTTCATAACTCTTAAGTTTTTCTTTTAACTTTTCATTTGTATCTTTTATTTGTTTCATTTCCTGCATCATTCTTTCATATTCTACCCCAAGATCGTCCAAAAATTCTTCCACCTGACTTTTATTATAGCCTAAAGCAGAAACAGTGAACTCTTTATTATAGATATCCAGTGGATTTATTTTCATTAATTTTCCTCCTTTAAAATTATTTTTTATATGAAAAATTATTATCTTATGTGTACCTTTTCAATAATAATTTTATTCTTCCTTTATGTGATAAGCCTCTTTTCTCAGCGATCAACACCCTACCCCTGTTTTTAATTGAAATTAAATCATCAATCTCCACTTGTTTGGCAGGATCTTCGCTAACCTTGTAATTTAATTTGACTCTACCGTTTTTTATATCACGAGATACTTTACTCCGACTATCACCAAACCCAGAACTGGCTACTGCATCCAAACGCATAGATGCAACTGTAGTCGGAATTTCTTTGGTATGCTGGGTAGGAATCACTAGATCATCTTGCTTAATTTCAGTAAGTTCAACTGGTACTTGATTAACCCTATTAAGGTTAAACTTTAAAAATTTCAAAATCTCTTTTGCAATTATTATCTGGGAATAATCTTCGTGAATTAGTATATCCCCTAACATTTCTCTTTTAATACCTAGGGCCATGATTGCTCCTAAAAAATCCCTGTGCTCTATATTCCTGAAATTAAAATTACCACTAACTTTTAAATAAGTAATTGTGGAATCAACATGGTCTGGAAACAGATAGTCAGGAAAAATCACAGCTCTTTTTCTTTCGGCTTTTTTATACCCGCCTTCTAAGATATGGTTTACACCATTAATTTGTTTAATTAAGCCCAAAACAATCTTCTGTTGATATGGATTTAAAAAATTAGTCTGTTCGGTTGTTTTTCTATCTAATACTTTTTCCATCTTATCAAGTATAAAATCCCCTAATAATCTTTCATCTTCTCCATGAAGATGTGAAAGCAGTTTATCTTTATCTAACATTTACAATTTCACCTCTAGATTAGATTCCATATATCATGCTTCTTAATAGGCTAATCACAAAATTTCTAATTATTGAAAGGGCAAATATAGCAACTAATGGGGAAAAATCAATACCAATACTTGCAGTTGGAATCAATCTTCTAATCGGTTCTAAGATAGGCTCAGTAATGTTGTATACAATTCTTAAAAATTTTTTCCATTGCTGGTTGTTGTAATCAGGTTTTATCCAAGAAACAATTACTCTAATAATTATCAGCCAGTTTATTATTGTAAAAAGAGTACTTACTAACCAAATCAACATACTCATTATATAACAACTCCTTTGACTTTTATTACCTATTAATAATAATGTCTCTGTCCAAAAATAGCAGTACCAACTCTGATAATAGTTGCGCCTTCTTCTACTGCGATGTGATAATCATTGGACATTCCCATCGATAACTCTTTTAACTTATATCCTTTTTTATTTAGCCTTTTAAATAATAGTTTTAATTCTTTATAATAATGTCTAGATTGATTCGGATCATCATTGTATGGTGTTATTGTCATCAGACCTTTTATCTCAATATTATTAAAATCAGAAATCTCATTTATGGCTTCTTCTATATCGCTTTTTTTAAAACCAAATTTATTAGGGTCATCAGCTATATTGATCTGTAATAAAATATTGATATTCTTTTTATAGCTTTGGGCTTCCTTAGCTAATTCTTTAGCAATCTCAATACTATCTATAGATTCTACCATAGTTAACTGATCAATCTTCAATAAATATTTTACCTTATTTTTTTGTAGATGTCCAATAAAGTGCCACTCTATATTCTGGTCATAAAAAATTTCATTTTTATCTAATAACTCCTGAACTCTATTTTCACCAAATATCCTGTGATCAGATTTCAATGCTTTTATTATTTTTTTAGGAGGATGATTTTTTGCAACTGCAACTAGTTTAATATGATCTGGATCTCTATTTGCTTTTTTGGCGTGTCTTTCTATATTTTTATAAACTTTGTCTAAATTAGTTTTAATGGAATTGTCCATATTACTTCTCATCCCTTCCATAATTAACAGCTTGAGGGTTTCTTAAAACTCGGTCTCCTATTTCTAAATTTTCAATAATAACCCAGTCCTCAGTCTCTTCTACTATTTTTATTTCTCTTGTTTTTATTTTGTGATCAAAGGTATAAATCAAAACCTGATCACCACTTGTTGTCTTAAAAACAGCCGACCTTGGTACAGCCAAACCCCTGTATATGTTTTTTATTAACTCTATATTAACCCATCTTGTATTATTCCACATCTTTACATATCTATCTAATTTCAAAAGTAAAAAATATTGATTATTATGTATATATATTTTTTTAATACTTGCTTGTATAATATCACTATATTCATTATCGCTTTGAGTGTCAACAAAAACTACTTCATTTTTATTAAATTTTTGGGCTCTTTCCTTCTCTACTTTTATTAATAAATACTGCTGAAAATTATTAATGTTTTTATATATTTTTTCACCTTTATCAACCATATTGCCACTTACATATTGTTTATATTCACGATTTAATTGACCATAATTATCCAGCAGTTCAGGTGTAATCTTCCCATATCTAACATCCTTTTCTAAACCATCCAGAGCAAAACTGATAATACCAGCTTCTTGAGCATATATATTAAATATTTCGGCTTCATTCTCAATAAAAGCAATATTTTCTCCATAGGAAGCCCTCTCACCTTCCGAGATAATAATATTTAACTCACCACTTATTTCGGCATTATAAGCTTTTTCATCTCTAACTAAAAGCGCTTTGGCCTCAAATCCATCTATAACTTCTTTATATTCTATTTGAGTTATTTTAAGTTCATCCTCACTTAAAATAAAAAATAATACTATAACGGTAACAATAACTATAATGAAAATAAAATATTTAATGCTTATAAATTGATTTTTTTGTTTATCCCCGCTCTCCTGTTTTGTCATAATATCACCCAATTTGTCTATTACTCAATATAAATGCAGCCATTCTGCCTGTTTTTTTATTATCTCTACGATAAGAGAAGAATAATTTTTTTCTCTGATAAGTACATAATCTAAATATGTTAATATTATATTTTTCTATACCAACATTTTCAGCAATTAATCTATTAGTCTCTTTTAAATCTAAAAAATATTTATTTCCTGCTTTTTTTAAGTAAGGTATTGAAAAATTAAAATTATAGTCAAATTTTTTTATTAAATTCTGTTTTACTTCATAATTTTCAACAGAAATTGCTGGTCCGAAATAAATAATAATATTTTTGGGCCTACTTTCTAATTTATTACAAAAAATATTGATTGCTTTTTTTAAAATTTTATAATAAGTTCCTTGCCAACCGGCATGAAGTAGAGCAAAATATCCAGTATCTCGATCAAATATAAAAACTGGTAAACAATCCGCAAAATGACCACCTAATATAAGATTATTACTCTTTGCTATGAGACCATCTACACCCTTTATGGCTTGGGTTCCATCGAGACATCTTTCATACTTTTTTGTGTTTTCAAGTAATTCAATCTGGTTTGAATGAATTTGCTCTCCATATACAATATCAGTGGGATTGTAATTTAATGTCTTATATAATTTATTTTTATTATTTAATATAATCTCTTTATTGTCTTGAGTATGAAAACCTAAATTAAGGCTTCTATAAGGTGATTTAGAGTATCCACCTATTCTAGTTGTAAAGATCATTTTGAAACCATACTGTTCGTTTTCAAAAAAAATAATTTGGTTTTTTTTCCTTATTTTAAACATCTGATCTCCTTTAATAACATAAACGAAATAAAAAGAAAACTACCCCAATTAACCTGCATCTAAATCAGAGTTCAGATCTAGACGAAATTTTCTTGAGGCATTTCAGAAAAATCTCGATGCCAAAACATCGAGATCTTAATAATCATGGATGATATTTAAATAAACTATTTTCTTAAGAAAGCTGGGATATCTAATTCATCACCTTCAAATTTTTGCATATCAAAATCTTTTTCCAGATCTTTTTTCTTTTGTTTTTGTTTAGCCTTTTTCTGAACTGCATCCCTATCAAAACCAGTAGCAATAACAGTTACTTTAACCTCATCTTTATAATCCTCATCTATTACTGCTCCCAGAATTATATTGGCTTCTGGATCAGACACTTCTTGTATAACCCGAGCTGCTTCATTTGCCTCATGAATACCTAGATCACTTCCACCTGTAATATTAATTAAAACACCTTTTGCTCCCTCGATAGAGGCTTCTAATAGAGGTGATTCAATAGCTTTTTTAGCAGCATTTTGAGCTCTGCCTTCTTCGCTGGCCATTCCTATTCCCATCAAAGCTGTACCAGCTTCTTTCATAATCGTCTTTACATCAGCAAAGTCTAAATTTATAATCCCGGTAATGGTAATTAAATCTGAGATACCCTGTACTCCTTGACGCAAGACATTATCAGCAATTTTAAATGCGTCAACCAAACTTGTATTGGGTTCAGCAACATCCAATAATCTATCATTAGGTATCACTATTAAGGTATCAACACTTTCTTTAAGATCTTGAATACCCTCAATAGCATTGTCCATTCTTTTCTTACCTTCTACCGTAAAAGGTTTTGTCACAACTCCAACTGTGAGTGCTCCTACTTCTTTAGCTGCTTGAGCAATAATTGGGGAGGCACCTGTTCCTGTTCCACCACCCATACCAGCAGTTATAAAAACCATATCTGCTCCTTTGACTGCTTCTCTGATTTCTTCTATATTTTCCTTGGCAGCTTCTTTTCCGATTTCAGGATGAGCACCTGCTCCTAATCCCTGAGTAATGCTCTGCCCTATGCGAATAGTCATAGAGGCATTGGAAGACATTAAAGCTTGTGCATCTGTGTTGATTGCAGTAAAGTCAACACCTTCTAATCCTTCTTCAATCATTCTATTTAAAGCGTTGTTACCTCCTCCACCTACTCCTACAACTTTTATATTGGCATACTGTTCTATTTCAGTTCCTAAATCAAACAAGTTTATACCTCCTTTTTAAAAAAATTCTTTGAACCAACTTTTGATTTTATCAATAAAAGATTCTGTAATCTGTTTTTCTTTTTTTTCTTTAGTATTAGTTTTTAATTCTGCAGTACCGTTCTCTATACCATATTCAACTAATCCAATCACAGTTGAAAATATAGCTTTGGGGATCTTGCCATCTTTATTTTTATAGAGAGGATCATCAATAACATCTGACAAACCATAAACATAATCTGGTTTGCCCAGCCTAACAGGTAAATCAAAAACCTCTTCGGCAAGTAATGCAGATCCATCAAGCAAAGAAGCTCCTCCAGTCAAGACAACTCCCGCTGGTGTAAGATCCTTAGGTCCAGCTGAATAAATTTGTCTATTAATCATCTCATACATTTCCATTGTCCTTGGTTCAATAACATTTGTTAGAAGGTTGCGAGGAATTTCTTTCTTATCTTCTCCGCTGGCAGAAAGAACTTCAATGTAATAATCCTGGTCTTCTTTATTCTCGCCGGGTAAGGCCGTTCCATGATTAATTTTAATTTTCTCAGCCTCAGAAATAGGAGTTCTTAATCCTATTGCTATATCATGGGTAACATGGTTACCACCCACAGGTAATACATAAGTAGCTACTATACTACCCTCATGGAATACTACTATATCAGTGGTACCCCCCCCTATATCAACTAGAATAACACCTAATTCTTTCTCGTCTTCAGTTAATACTGATTTACTGGATGCCAAAGGTTCTAATACAATATCATCAACATCAAGTCCTGCTCTAATAACACTTTTTACCAGGTTTTGAATAGAAGTTGAAGATCCTTTGACAATATGTGTTTCTACCTCTAAACGCAATCCCGACATACCTAAAGGGTCTTTGATTCCCTTATAACCATCAACAATAAATTCTCTTGGAATCACATGAATTATCTCTTCCTCAGCGGGTAATGAAATAATTTGGGCAGCTTCCATGACACGGCTTATATCATTTTCGGTAATTTCTTTTTCATTACCGGTAACTGCAACTACGCCATGATTATTAATAGAAGATATATGTGAACCTGCAATACCAATAAAAGCAGAGTCTACTTCTAAACCTGCCATTATTTGAGCTTTATTTACAGACTCTCTTATTGCATTACTGGCTTTATCTATATTTACAACTATTCCCTTATTTAGTCCCTTTGAGGGTGAAAATCCTATGCCTATAATCTCAAATTCATTATCTGAAGATACCTCAGCAATTATAGTACATATTTTGGTTGTTCCAATATCAAGACCTGTTATTATTCTGCGATCACTCACAAATATTTTGCCTCCTCTCTCAAAAAAAAATAATTATATTATGATTGTAATTATTATATGTACATTATTATATTTATTCAACATAAAAGTTAATTTTCCTTTTATATAAATTTATTGTTTTAATTTAAGAACCGGTTTATTATATACCGATATATCAATATATTTTACACTATAATTCTTTTGTTCAATTTTTTGAGTTATATTTTTCATAACTCTGAATTTATCTGACATATTTTTTAAATCCCCTAAAACAATATCATATTTATTATTAAATTTTAAGGTTAGCTTTTGATTATCAAAAACAATATATTGAGGTTTGATTGAATTTTCTTGCATGTATTTTTCTAAAACATTTATAAAAATCTCCATATCCAAACTAAAGTTGACTTTTTTTAAACTATCATTTACATCATAGCCTTTTAATATGGGAAGCAAGATTTTTTGTTTTAACTCATCTTGAGAGTATAAATTACCCTGTTTGTCAATATAAAAATAAATATCATCTTTAACAAACCTAAAAATTAGATCACTTTCCTCAATTGTAAACAAAGCAGTATCTGGAAAAATTCTTTTAAAGCTCGCATTTTTAATATATTTTGCATCGGTTAATTTGTCTTCAATTCTATCTCTTTTTAAATATATAATATTTTTATCAATATAGTCCTCAGCAAAAGATATAATCAAATTTTCATCAAAAGTGTTGACTCCTCTTAACTTGATTGTTTTTATCTTCAATTCAGGACTGTGATAAGCATAAACTGAGATCGATATCAAGATTAAAAGTATTAATAAAGTAAATATATTCAATTTATTTTTCATCTGGATCACCCAAGATATCTTCCCCAATTTTATAAACATCTCCAGCTCCCATTGTTATTAATATGTCATCTTCTTTCAGCTTTTTTTTCAAATATTTTTTAATTTTTGTGAAATCGCTCATAAGTTTTATTTTTAAATTAAGTTTATTTTTTATTTTTCTTTTTTCTATCAATTTATATAGCTTTTCTGAACTTACTTCACGTATCGGCTTTTCACTAGCAGCATAAATATCAGTTAAAATTAATTCATCAGCTCTATCAAAACTTTCACTAAATTCTTTTAATAAATTTATAGTTCGGCTGTATCTATGAGGCTGGAATATTATATAAAGTTTACGTTTTTTTAACCTGGCAGCTGTCTGTAGAGTACTAATAATTTCTGTAGGATGATGGGCATAATCATCAATAATCATAGCCCCTTTGACTGTTCCTTTTTTTTCAAATCTTCTTCTAACACCCTGATAAGCTGCCAACCCTCTTTTAATATCTCGACTATCTAGACCAGCAAGATGACTAATAGCATAAGCTGCCAAAGCATTTAATATATTGTGTAACCCGGGGACTTTAAGCTTGATTGTGTCTGTTTTTTTCCCTTTTATAAAAAGCTCAAAACTAGATTTAAAGTTCTTTAAATCAATCTGGTGTGCTGTGAAATATTGATTTGTCAAACCATACTTATAATAATTTTTTTTAAGATCTTTTAATTCAGGATAATTTTTTAATACCTTACTACCAATAACCAAGCCCCCGTCTTCTGGTATTTTTTTAGCAAATTCCTTAAATTTATTGATTAGCTCTTTTTCATTTTTATAATAATCAAAATGGTCTAGTTCAATATTGGTAATTACTGCATATTTAGGATCAAAAAAGGTTAAAGAACCGTCACTTTCATCTGCCTCAGTAATAAAATATGACCCTGTCCCATTTTTTATATTGCCATCTAGAATATCAAGATTTCCCCCAATCATCACAGATGGGTCCCTGCCGGCAGTTATAAAGATAGAACTCAGCATTGAGGTAGTGGTCGTCTTGCCATGGGTACCAGTTATCGCAATTGTCTTTTTGTTTTTAAAGAGTTCTGCAATAAATTCTGCTCTTTTATATATTTTTATCTTCCTATCACGGGCTGTTTGTAATTCTATGTTATCTTTATCAATTGCATTGGTATATACAACAGCCTGGGGTTTATTGATATTGCTTTTTTGATGACCTATATAAACCTTAACCCCTCGTTCTTTTAATTCTTCGATTTGTGCATTTTCTTTGATGTCAGATCCTGTAACTATAGTTTCTCTGTTTAAAAGCATTTTGGCAATCCCGCTCATCGATATTCCACCTATGCCTATAATATGCACATTATCCCATTTCAAGATGATTCCTCCCTCACCTGACTTTCAATGATTTCTACAATATCTTTAACGGCATTTAATCTAGCTAAACTCTGGCTGTTTTTTTTCATTTCTTTTAATTTATCTTGATCAAAAAGAATCTCTTTCACATAATTATATAGTGTTTCTCCATTAAACTCACTATCTTTTACCATAACTGCAGCTTTGTTTTCTTCCATAAACCTGGCATTTACTCTCTGATGATCTTCTGCTGAATAGGGAAACGGAATTAATATAGACGGAATACCGCGGGCCGTTATTTCTGCTAGACCAGTTGCACCTGCCCTGCAGATTATTAAATCGGCAGCTGCATATGCCCATTCTATATTGTCTAAATAGGGTATAATCCTCAGTCTATTATTGTCCTCATTCATTTTTTGATTGACCTGGTTTTTGATTTTTTGATAATTATCTCGGCCTGTTATTAAAATTACCTGTAATTTCTTAAGCTGGATGATATCTTTAAGTGACTCTAAAAAAGCCTGATTTATAGTCCGTGATCCCTGGCTACCACCCATCAAAAAAAGTGTCTTATATGCGTGGTTTAAATCAAGTTTTTTGATACCTTCAGCTCTTGTTGTTTTGATAATCTCTTCTCTAATTGGATTGCCGGTCTCTACTATTTTATCTTTTGAAATATTACTAAAATAACGGGTAGCCTCTTTATTATTAACTGCAATTTTATCTACAAAAAAAGATAGTATCTTATTAGCAATGCCAGGATATATATTTTGTTCATGAATGACAGCCGGTAATTTACGTAATTTAGCTGCAATCAAAACAGGTCCAGTTACATAACCACCAGTACCAAACACTATATCTGGTTGGATGTCTTTAAATAATTTATATGATTTTATTATTGCTTGTATACTGATAAAAATGGATTTAAACAACTCTAAATTTAGTTTGCGTGGTAATGCTAAAACTTTAACCTGATGAAATGGGTAATCGGTGTTTTTTAAAATCTCTTCTTCCAGGCTATCTTTACATCCAATATACTCGACTTCCCAGTTCTTTTTTTTAAATTGATCAGCAATTGTTAAAGCAGGATAAATATGTCCTCCCGTACCACCACCCGTAATAACTGCCTTCATCTTGAAAACCACCTACGCTCTTTTTTTAGAAATATTGAGTAATATACCGACAGAAAAAAGGAAAATTATTAATGAACTGCCTCCATAACTTATAAAAGGAAGGGTAATACCTGTAACAGGTATTGAAGCAGTTACCACAGCGATATTCATTAAGGCTTGAACCACAATTAAAACCGTTATTCCCATGGCCAGAATTGAACCAAAACGATCTTCTGTATTATAACTAATTTTTAAGCCCTTCCAGGCTATCACCAGATACAAAAGTAAGATCAAAAGTGTGGCCAAAAATCCCAGTTCTTCTCCAATAATAGCAAAGATAAAATCAGTACCAGGTTCGGGAAGATAGAGAAATTTTTGATGGCTATTGCCTAATCCAACTCCAAATAAACCACCCGAGCCTAATGCCAATAAGGACTGTATAATATGGTACCCGGTGTCTAATGAATCAGACCAGGGGTCCAGGAATGATAAAAATCTTGCTTTACGGTAAGGCTCTTGAAATATTATGAAAAATACAGCAGGTATACTCGCTAATAATAAAGCACCAAGATGCCATATCTTAGCACCATTGGCAAATAGCATAACAAAAGTAAGAGCAGCAATCAACATTGCTGTGCCAAAATCAGGTTCTAATAAAATAAGTCCAAACATGATAAGGCTGACAATTAATATTGGTAATAATCCTTTTTTAAAGTTTTGCACCAGATTAATTTTCCGAGTATAAAATTGAGCTATGTATATAATCAAGGCTAACTTAGCTACTTCAGAAGGCTGACCCCCTAAATTGCCAACTCCTAACCAACGGCGGGCTCCACCTATCTTGCTTCCAATACCCGGTATTAAAACCGAAATTAACAAAAGAAATGAAACAAGCAGCATGGGTTTGGCTAATTTTTGAAAAATATGGTAATCTATATTCATTACAATCAACATTAAAACAATGCCAATACCAGCAAAAATCAACTGTTTTTTTAAAAAATAGTGGCTATCATTAAATAATTCCTCTCCTCTAATTGAACTGGCACTAAAGATCATAATAATGCCGATTGTTAAAAGAGTTAAAACCGCTAATAATAAAATATAATCAACCGAGTCTTCCTTCATAAGAGGTCACCCCTTTTAAATCATTATAAATATCTCTTTACTTCTTTTTGAAAATCTTTTCCCCTTTTTTTATAGCTTTCATACATATCCCAACTTGGACAGGCAGGAGAAAGTAATACTGTATACCCCTTTTTAATATCTATTAAAGATGAACGGACAGCTGCCTGCATATTTTTGACAATTTCAAAATTATTACAACCAACCTGTTGTAAAGCGTGTTTGATTTTATATTTTGTTTCTCCCATGATAATCACTTTGTGGACCCGCTCTCTAATAGTATAGGCCAGATTGCTAAAATCAGCCTGCCTATCCTGACCACCTACTATTAAAATTATAGGAGCATCTAAAGACCGTAGAGCATTAACTGCTGCGTGAGGATTTGTCGCTTTTGAATCATCTATAATCCTATATTCTTGATCATATATGATTTCCAAACGGTGAGCAAAGGCCTGGTAACTAATCACAGCCTGCCTGATATTATCATTTTTAATATTAAATATCTTTGCTAAAAGGACAGCAAAAGCAGTGTTCAAAATATTATGAGTCCCTACCAAAGGTATATCTTTAGTTTCTATTATTGGTTCCTGTTTACCTTCTTTAAAGAGAGATATTTTTTCTTGATCAAAATATACACCTCTGTCTATTTCATATTTGTTGGTTACTTTATAAAGTTCTGCTTTAATATCAGCTATCTTTTCCCTTAAAAAATTATCATCTATGTTTATTATGGCTTTATCTTTCTTGCTTTGATTTTCAAAAATTCTTTTTTTGGCCTTCCAGTAATTTTGACCGGTTATATGTCTGTCCAGGTGGTCTGGAGCAAAATTGATAAATACACTTATTTCTGGTTTGAAGTATTTTATCTTCTCCAGCTGAAAAGAACTCAACTCTGCTACCAACCAGTCATTTTTTTCCATCCCATTAATTTCAGCAATTAGAGGTGAACCAATATTGCCCGCCACTCTAACCTTATTATCTAAATTTTCCTTTAATAGATGCCCTGCCAACGACGTTACAGTAGTCTTACCGTTCGTACCTGTTATTCCAATTATATTAGCATCAGTTAACCTATATGCTAACTCGATCTCGCTGATTATTTCTATACCAAGCTTTTCAGCCCTGCATAAAATATCAAGATTAGGGGGCACCCCTGGGCTTAAAACAATAAGATCTGAATCTAAAATTTTCTCGGAATGTCCCCCAAGATCATATTTGATATTGTCATGCTTTTTTAGTATTGCTAACTGAGGTTTTAGTTGATCAGATTTTTTTATGTCACTGACCATCACCTGAGCTTTAATTTCAATTAGCTTTTCAGTGACAGCAATACCTGTTCTCTCACTCAATCCTAA
This sequence comes from Halanaerobiales bacterium, assembly GCA_018334565.1. Taxonomy (GTDB): domain Bacteria; phylum Bacillota; class Halanaerobiia; order Halanaerobiales; family M55B127; genus M55B127. The sequence goes on from JAGXLU010000001.1 coordinate 140,659, forward strand.
AACTGTTACCTTTTTATTTTCATATTTTTTCATCTTAATCCACCTAAATAAATATTATTATACTTAAAATAGAAAGTAAGATAGCGACCAGAGTAAATCTGTATACTATTTTAGTTTCACTTAAACCTTTTAATTCAAAATGATGATGAAGGGGTGACATCAAAAATATCCTTTTGCCTTTGGTCATTTTAAAATATATAACCTGTATCATTACAGAAAGAGCCTCTATAACAAAAATTCCACCCGTAATTATTAAAACAAGTTCCAGTCCTGTAAATGAAAACAGAACCGTTAAAGCAGCTCCTAAGGAAAGTGAGCCAACATCACCCATAAATAGAGTGGCCGGTTTAGAATTATACCAGAGAAAACCAAGAGAGGCACCTGCAATACTTGCTGTTAAAAAAGCATGACTGCTTTTTGTCAAGTGAGTTATCATAATATAAAGGGTTATTGCCACTACAGAGGTTATAGAAGATGCCAAACCATCCAGGCCATCAGTTAAATTGACTGCATTGACAGTAGCAAGGTAGGTTAAAATGACAATCGGTATTGTATAAATGCCTAGGTTGATTCTCTGTTTTAATATTGGTATTAATATATGATGAGCAGAGGGTAAATAATAATAGACATATAAAGCTAAAATTAAAGCAATAATAAGCTGTAAAAATATTTTATGTCGGGCAGTTAAACCTAAAGACCTTTCTTTTTTTATTTTTATTAGGTCATCACTTAATCCTATAATTGCAGTTAAGATAACCACTGTAGCAAAAATAATATTACTCATATTCCACATATTATTAAAGATTAGAGGGATAAAAATACCACTGATAATCAAAATACCACCCATAGTAGGTACTCCCTCTTTTTTATAATGGGAGCTGGGGCCTAGTTCTCTGATGTTTTGACCGAACTCATATTTATTTATTACTTTAATGAAAAAGGAACCCAAAAATAAAACCCATAAAAAAGGAAGCGTAAAAAATATTAAGGTGTTGGCTAAATATTCCATCTTATCATCCCTTATATTTTAAAAACTTATAATATATGTCTTCCATCTTCATACCACGAGAACCTTTCAGTAGAATTAGATCATCAATTTGAGCAATATCTTTTAAATATTTTATTAAATCATTTTTTTCTGCAAAATGTTTTACATTATCTTTTTTAAACCCAAAGTCAAGTGCAGCAGTAGAAATATACTTGGCCAATTTGCCAATAGTCAATAAAAAATCTATTTCCATTTCTGAGATATTTTGACCCAGCTTACTATGGATTTCTTCTTTATTATCTCCCAGTTCCAGCATATCACCTAATACAGCAATTTTTCGATTAGCCTTAATATTTGTTAACACCTTTAAGGCGTTTCCCATTGAAGCAGGATTGGCATTATAACAGTCCATAATAATCTTGATTTCATTTACAGTTTTAATCTCTGATCTTAATTCGCTTAATTTTAGATCCTTGACTACCTCTTTTATCAGCTGCCAGTTTACATTAAGGTTAGATGCAACCGTAACAGCTGCTAGTATGTTATATAAATTGTGTTGTCCAAAAAGATTTGTGTTCATCTCTTCTTCAAAACTATTAGAACAAAGTTTGAAATTCATCCCACTTTCTTGATATTTAAATTCTTTAATGTAGTAATCAGCCGGTGGATTAAAACCAAAGTATTGTATCTCTGTCTGTTCATCGCTTAATTTATTAATAATTTTAGTATAACTGTTGTCATAATTCAATACAGCTAGGTCATCTTTGCCCAATGCCTCAATTAATTCACCTTTAGCTAAAGCAATCTCTTCAATGGAGTCAAAAAACTCGAGATGAGCAGGGCCCACATTAGTTATTAAACCTATTTGAGGATCAGCTATCTCAGCCAGCAATTTTATCTCACCGGTCTGACTCATGCCCATTTCGACGATAAAAAAATCTTCGTTTCCATCCATCTTAAATAAAGTAAGCGGAACTCCAATCTGATTATTGAAGTTCCCTTCATTTTTTTTGATATTATAATTTTTATTTAAAATTTGATATAAAATATCTTTAGTTGAGGTTTTACCTGAACTTCCAGTGATTCCTATCACTTTAACATCTTTGTGGTTTTTTCTGTGAAACTTTGCCATCTGCTGTAATGCCTTATAGGTATCATCAACTTTAATTATAATATCACAGTTAGTATCAACTAGTTTGTCAACAATAACTGCCTTAATATTTTTTTCTATTTTTTTTTCAATCAGGTCATGCGCATCAAATTTTTCACCTTTGAGCGCAACAAAGATATCTTCATCACTCAGTTTTCTGGTGTCGGTTGAAACCCCTTTTAGTATATCATTTTTATTTCCCTTAATAAGTTGGCCATCCACAGTATCTAATATTCTCTCTACTTTGTATTTAAACATTTTAAACCCCACTTAGTTTTCTTCTGATGGCAGCTTTAGCCACTTCTTTATCATTAAAATCTATAGTATGATCTGCAAAAACTTGATATGTTTCATGACCCTTACCAAATATAATCACAACATCACCGCTATGGGCTAAATCAATAGCCTCATTAATTGCTTTTTTTCTATCTTGTATTGCAAAGATAGCTGTTCTGTGCTTACCTTGATCAATACCTGCTTTAATATCATCAATGATAGTCGCAGGTACCTCAGAACGAGGATTATCATTAGTTAATATAACATAGTCCGCTTCTCTCACAGCCAGTTCCCCCATCAAAGGTCTCTTTGTTTTATCTCTATCTCCACCACAGCCAAAAACTACAATAATGCTATCGTGCTCAAATTCCTGAACAGATGATAATACATTCATCATGCCATCCGGAGTGTGAGCATAATCAATAACTACTGTGAAATCTTGAGATAAATCGACAGCTTCAAATCTGCCTGGAATCCCTACAATCCCCTCCAGTGAATTTTTCACAATCCTTTCATTAAGGTCTAAACTCTTTGCAACACTAATAGCGGCCAGACTATTATATATATTAAATTTACCTCTAAGATTTAATCTGTAATTTAAATCATCAAGTACAAATTCAACTCCCCTAAAAGATAATTTAATATCCACAGCCTGCAGAGTTGATTTTTTTTCTATTCCATATGTAATAATTTCTCCACTGCTCTTTTCTTTAAAAAAATCTGCATAATTATCATCATTGTTGATTATACTAGCACCATCACTTTTAACTTTTTTAAAGAGCTTGGCTTTCTCTAAGGCATATTTGTGCATAGTTTGATGGTAATCTAAATGGTCCTGTGTTAAATTGGTAAATACTGCAGCTTTAAATTGCATTGTATCAACCCTATTTAAAGCTAAAGCATGTGAAGATACTTCCATAACCACATATTCAACTTTATTATCTCTCATCTTAGCTAAGTACCTATAGATATCAAGAGACTCAGGAGTAGTTCGGGAAGCCGGTATCGACTGACTGCCATCATGAATTTCAATGGTTCCAATTAACCCAGTTTTATAACCACCTTTATTTAATATTTCTTTAATTAAATAGGTAGTAGTAGTTTTCCCATTGGTACCTGTCACCCCGATTAAATCAATAGTGCTGAGGGGGTCTCTAAAAAAACTCTTAGCTAAAGTAGCCATGGCTTTTCTGCTGTTTTTAACCTTCAAATATGTAATCTGATCACTGTAACTCTCTAATTCTTTATCAATAACGACTGCATTAGCACCTTTTTCAATTACATCTTTAATGTATTTATGTCCATCAGTTTTAAATCCCTGGATACAGATAAAAATATTATTTTTTTTAATTTGGCGGGAGTCATACTGAATATTACTTATATTAATATTAGTTTTACCCATTATTTTTTCAATTTTTAGTTCTTTAATAAGATTACTTAAATACAATATGCAACCCCCCCTAGTGAATATTTCCACCAAAATCATAAACAAGATTTAGATTGATTTTTTTGAAAAAACTTTAGATATAATTAGTAAATCAAAAATATTTTTTACTTCAATATAACTAATTGATCTCTATCAATTCTTATACCAGGTTCTATGGTCTGTGAAATTATTTTGCTTTTGTTTCCCTGGAAACTGATCTTAATACCCATTTTCTCAGCTAAATCGACCGCTTCGTCTTTTTCCATTTCTCGAAAATCCGGTAACATAATTTTGTAACTACTGTTTATAGTTTGATTAATCTCTGTAAATAAAAACACAGTAGAATTTTTAAATACCTCTGCCCCAGGTTGAGGACTTTGTTCTATTATCTTTTCTCCTTCACCCACTATTTTATATTCTAAATCTAAATTTTTCAAAGTTTTTTTCACATCATATAATCCTAAACTACTGTAATCATCGAGCTTAACTAATTCTAATTCATTTACTTCCATTTTATTTGGTTGGGCCGGCATCTTATAGTATCTTATAAGATCGGTTGCAATATTTTTAAAAACAGGAGCAGCAGTCTGACTTGCATAATATACTTGGCCGTCAATACCATATAAGACTACCAGAATTACAAATTTAGGATCATTAACAGGAAATACACCTATAAAAGAAGAATCATATAAATCCCCCCGATAGTGTTCGGCAGTACCTGTTTTACCCCCTACCCTGTAGCCTTCGATATAAGCATTTACACCAGTTCCCTGGCTTACTACATTTTCCAGCAGTTCTAAGGTCTTTTGGGATGTTGTTTTTGAAACTACTCTGCGAATCTCTGTCGATTGATTCATGATTTTAATATTACCTTTTTGATCAATTATTTTGTCAATAAAATTAGGTTTCAACATTATCCCATTATTCGCAACAGCAGAAACAGCTGTAATTAACTGAATTGGGGTTACGGAAATTCCCCTACCAAAAGAAACAGTTGCCAGTTCAATATCGCCTACATTATCATAATTAGGCAGCTGCCCAACTGCTTCACCGGGTAGTTCTATATTTGTTTTATGCCCAAAACCGAAGGCATCAATATATTTAAAAAATGTTTCCTTACCCATTCTTAAACCGACTTGAACAAAACCTGGATTACAGGAATTCTGTACAACTTCCGAAAACAATTCTTTGCCATGGCCATCTTCTTCCCAACATTCAATGATTTCTTTTTCCACCTTGACTTCACCTGAATCGAAAAATACATCATTGGAGTTGACAACCCCTTCTTCTAAAGCAGAAGCCGTTGTAATAATTTTAAAGGTAGACCCTGGTTCATAGTTATCCGCAATAGCTCGGTTTCTCCAATCTGGTTGCTTATACTTTGAAATATTATTGGGATTAAAAGCAGGATAATTGGCCATCGAAACAATATTACCAGTCTTCGGTTCCATGATAATTATAGTACCACTCTTAGCATTATATGTATCTACTGCTGAAGCAATTTCATGTTCAGATCGGTGCTGTATCGCCTCATTAATAGTCAGGTATATATCATTGCCATTTTCTTCTGGTATATAATCAATAACAGCTTCAGGTATTATCCGGCCACTTGCATCCCGTTCTGTCAGCATTTTACCCTTGATTCCAGTTAATTGACTGTCATAAGCTAACTCTATACCTTCCAAACCATTTTCATCTACTCCTACAAAACCAACAAGCTGACTGGCTAAAGTATCTTTTGGATAGATCCTCTTGTTTTCATCGATAAAAGTAATACCCCTCAAGTCCATTTCTTTGATTTTTTGATACTTCTGATCAGAAATTTTCCTTTCCAGATACACTGCATAGGCATTCCTTTTTAACCTTTTAGTTAAAATCCCATAGTCTATAGATAAAACAGCGGCAAGTTTTCCGGCTGTTTGAGTGGGGTTTGTTATCTGTTTAGGTAAACCCACAACTGTTATACTTTGGACACTCACAGCCAGTTCCTTGCCGTTAATATCATAAATATTCCCTCTATCAGGAACAACTTTTAACTCCGTAATTCTCTGTTTCAACGCCCTATCATAATACTCTTCATTGTTAATTATCTGTATCCAGACCAACCTTGCTATTAGTAATATGATCAAGAAAGATAAAATAAAAAAAAGGAGTTTTATTCTATTTTTTCTAAGCCTATCTTCAGTATTATCATCCATTTAGACCATCCTATTCAGGAGAGTATGCGCGTGCAGTTCCTAAGTTTGTGATGAAGTTTGTAATATCGCTAAGAAAATAACTTTCCTTTACTTCGCCTGCCAATTCAATATTTTCTGCTTTTAAGACAAGGGTCTGCATAGAAATCGGTTCTACCATGTTTAATTCACTTCTAGCTAGTTTATCCACCTGGGATAATGATCTTGCATTAGATAGCTTGATATCCAATTTATGATTTTTTTCCTCTGCAACTTTTATTTGGTTCTGTACATTGTCTATTTGATAACTCAAATTATTAATTTGTAATGTATAACTGATATACACCAATAATATTATAGCACAAATTGTTAGTAATATTAAATATATGTAAATATTTTTTTTATCATTTTTTTGATAATCACTGTACTCATTACACTCACAGTGGCTGTATCTGCTGGAACTACTATTATAATTACTATTTTTAAGCATTAGATTCAACCTCCTTCATCATATTTTCTCAGCTACTCTAAGTTTTGCACTCCGCGCACGATAATTTTCATCAACCTCTTTTTGAGATGCTCTGATAGGCTTTTTTGTTATTATCTTGACAATTGACTCTTTATCACAAACACAAACCGGAATTTCAGGAGGACATATGCAATCGCTTGCTAATTTTCTAAACTTGTGCTTAACTATCCTGTCCTCAAGAGAATGAAAACTAATTATGCAAATTCTCCCCCCACTTTTTAACTTGTCAACAGCATTTGAAACCATAACTGTCAATTGATTTAATTCATTGTTGGTTGCAATGCGTATGGCCTGAAATGTCCTACGAGCGGGATGTCCTCCTGAACTTCTGGCTGATGCAGGGATAGCTGCTTTAATGATATCCACCAATTCAAATGTGGTTTCAATCTTTTTCTTTTTTCTATAAGCAATTATAAATTCTGCGATTCTTGCAGCCCACTTCTCTTCTCCATAATCATATATTATATTTTTAATTTCTTTTTGGCTGTAATTATTAACAATGTCTGCAGCGGTCAATTTTTGATCCCGGTTCATCCTCATATCAAGGGGGCCGTTATTTTTATAGCTAAATCCTCTACTGGAATTATCCAGTTGAGGTGAAGATACCCCGAGATCAAAAATCATACCGTCTGCTTTATCTATTTTATGTTTGTCCAATACAGATTTAATTTCAATATAATTTGCATGCTCCAAAATCAAATTTTTACTTTCTATACTATCCTTCACAGAATTAATAGCTTGTAAGTCTCGATCAAGGGCGATTACAAGACCATCATCTTCAATTTTCTCCAATAAAGCGGCTGTATGCCCTCCTCTGCCAAGGGTCCCATCAACATATATACCATCTTTTTTGCAGTTCAAACAACTTATTGTCTCGTCTAATAAAACCGGCTTATGTATATCACTTATCATATTAATATCCCCCGTTTTAGATGCCTAAATCCTCCATTGCAGAAGCTATTTCATCGGTTGACTCTGCAGCGGTTTTTAAGAATTTATCCCAATTCTCTTTAGCCCATAATTCAATTCGGTTGGTCAAACCAATTACCACAACTTCCTTTTTTAATTCTGCATATTCTTCTAAATTGGAAGATATATTAATCCTCCCCTGTTTATCTAGGGTTGATTCAGTTGCACCTGATATAAAAAATCTTGCGAAAAACCTGGCGTTTTTATTGGTAACAGGTGTGGAAGCAATTTTTTGGCTAAACAATTCCCATTCATCCATTGGGAATATAAAAAGGCAGTCATCAAGTCCTCTGGTGGCAACAAATTTATCACCAAGTTCTTCTCTAAATTTAGCGGGTATTATTACTCTTCCCTTACTATCCATTTTATGTAAATATTCACCTATTAACATCAATATCACCTTATTCCTGAAGTTACCACTATCTACCACTAATCACCACTTAATATATTATTTCAATGTATATTTAAAAATTCCTTTAATGAATTAGAAAATATTTGGTACTAAAGTACTATTTTTATGCAAAAAAAAGCGGGGCTTCCCCCACTTTAACTTATTTTTTCTCGTTTTCTTCTTTTTTTAAAAGGTCACGTGCTCTTCTTATACTCTTATTTCCAAATTTATCTTTAATTGAATCAATTGTTAGATTGAAATCAATCTCCTTATTTTTAGTATTAAATAAAGATAACTGCTCATTTCTTTTTTCCTTAAAGCCTGCTACCCCTACCCCTATTAATCTGATAGGTTTTTTGATGTTTATATCCTTCAATAAAATTTTACTGTGTTTATACAAATCATCTGTACTATCTATATACTCATTTAGTGTTATCCTTCTGGTGGTTAAATGAAAACTATTGTCTTTAACCTTTATGAATACTATATTAGCAATAAACTTTTGTTTCCGCAATCTTCGCGTAACCTTCTGGCATAATTCTAAAAGATATTTTAAGAGTAATTCGCTGTCTATCACATCATGGGGAAATGTGTTTTCATTACTAATTGATTTTACTTGTTGATTTATAGAAACCTGTCTTTTATCCTGACCTCTAATTAAATTATAAAGAGACCTGCCCTGTTTCCCAAAAATTTCTATTAACTCTGCTAGATTTAAACTCTTCAATTCTTTAATCTTATATATTCCGATTTGATTGAGTTTTTGGGCGGTTATTTCCCCTATCCCAGGGATTTTTTTTATAGAAAGAGGGTCTAAAATATCTTTTATATCCTCATCTTTTATTATCACCAAACCATCTGGTTTGTCCAAATCAGAAGCTATTTTAGCCAAAAACTTATTACCAGCTACCCCCACAGAACAAACTAAGCCTACTTTGTTTAAGACCCGCTTTTTGATCTGCTCAGCAATTTTACGCGAACCACCATGCAATCTGTGACAGCCCTTTACATTAAGGAAAGCTTCATCTATAGAAAGCTTCTCCACTCGCGGGGTAAATTCTAAAAATACATTAAATATCTGCTTGGATAATTCTTGATATCTTGAATGTCTACCCGGCAGATATATGCCATGGGGACAAAGCTTTTTAGCCCGGGCTATAGGCATAGCTGAATGTACACCAAATTTTCTCGCTTCATAGGAAGCAGTCGAAACAACACCCCTATTATCTAAATTCACCCCACCAATAATGACGGCCTTACCTCTCAACTTTGGATTATCAAGTTGTTCAACAGAAGCAAAATAAGCGTCCATATCAACATGGATAATATTTAGTTCATTCTTCATTGTTTTAACCTCTTTAAACTTTTTTTAAGGCTATTTCAACTAACCTATCGATTAAATCAGGATAACTTAAACCGCTTTTTACCCATAATTTGGGATACATGCTGTACTCTGTAAAACCGGGTATAGTATTAATCTCATTAATATATATCTGATCTTTGCTTACAAAAAAATCAACCCGGGCCAGTCCGATTCCTTCAATAATTTTAAAAGCCTTTTTAGCCATTTTTTGTATTTTTTTAATCTGCTTATCCTGTAAAACTGCCGGAATTATCAATTCTGCTTTTCCATCCTGGTATTTAGACTGATAGTCATAAAAGTCATGAGAAGATATAACCTCACCTGGTAAAGAAGCCTTAAGATGATCTTTACCCAAAACTGAACATTCTATTTCTCGACCATTTAAAGCCTTTTCAAGGATGATCTTATTATCGTATTTAAAGGCATTTTCAATCGCTTTTACTATTTCATCTTCTGAAAAAATCTTAGATATACCAATACTGGAACCCAAATTAGCTGGTTTAATAAACAGGGGAAATCCTTGTTTATCAGCAAATTTTTTTGATAATTTTACAACATTTTTATTACTTTTTTTAAAAGTTAAATATTCGGTCTGTTTTAAACCATTATAAGCAAATAAATCTTTCATAATACCTTTATCCATGCCAATAGCGCTTCCCAATACATCAGCTCCTACATAAGGAATATCCAATAAATCAAAGAAACCCTGAATTTTACCATCTTCTCCATAAGGACCATGTATTAGAGGAAAAATTACATCATAATCATCCTTAATAAAATTGCCAATACCTTTATTGATGATATTTTGTGCTATGGGTATTTCTTTAATATCATTATTTTTAATGATCTTTAAAGAGCATTTTTGATCCAACCAGTTGCCCTTTTTATCAACCGCAATCGGATATATATCATATTTTTCCCGATCAGCATACTTATATACTGATCTTGCTGACATAATCGAAACCTCATGTTCTGCTGATTTTCCTCCAAAAAGTATGCCTAAATTTAATTTAATCAAAAGTAACACCTACTATTTATTATTAAAATAATCTAACTTCATAGCTTCTCTGACTGATTTCATAGTTTCTTTTGCAACTCTTTTAGCCTTTTTTGTACCTGCCATTATTATTTGATCGATAAGCTCTGGATTTTTAATATATTTCTGTCTTCTTTCCCTAATTGGTTCTAATAGTTCATTTAAAGCTCTCCCCAATCGTTTTTTACAGTTTACACAGCCTATAGTACCGGCCTTACAACTTTTCTCTATCTCATCAACCTCATTCTCATTAAAAACCTGATGATATTCAAAAACAGTGCATACTTCCGGATGTCCAGGATCATCTGCTCTGATACGAGCAGGGTCAGTCTTGGCTGTCATAACCTTTTTTATGACCTCTTCAGCACTATCGTTTAAATATATTGCATTATCAAGAGATTTACTCATCTTATTTTCTCCATCTAAGCCAACCAAACGAGGTACTCTACTTATTAAAGGTTCTGGTTCTTTAAAGACAGGTTCATATAATTGATTAAATCTGCGCACTATTTTTCTGGTCTGCTCTATGTGAGGAAGTTGATCCTGTCCTACCGGAACTAAATCAGCATTACAAAAAGTAATATCAGCTGCCTGACTGATGGGGTAACCCAAAAACCCATAGCTCATATCTTGATAACCATATTGTTTTGATTCTGACTTTATCGTAGGATTTCTCTGTAATTGATTGATTGTAACAAACATTGAATAATAGATAGTTAACTCAGCAATTTCTGGGATCATTGACTGCACTAAAATTGTCGTCTCTTCTGGATCAATTCCAACTGCCAGATAATCTTCAGCTACCTGACGCACATCTTTAGATAAACTTTCAGGTTTTTCAAAGTTGGTTGTTAAAGCCTGTACATCAGCTATTATGAGAAATGTGTCATATTCTTTTTGTAGTTTAAGCCTATTCTCTAAGCTGCCCACATAATGCCCTAAATGTAAATTACCGGTTGGCCTATCACCTGTTAATATTCTTTTTTCTTTTTTCACAAATAATCACCTTCCTTGTTATCTTGACTATATATTTACTATTTGATACTATATATAACACACGATATGTTTTTTTATCCAAAAGGAGATATAAAAAAATGGCGAAAATAAGAATGACAAAACAACGTAAAACTATCATGAAAATATTAAAAAATACTAACTCACACCCAACTGCAGATACAATTTATGAAGAGGTTAAAAAAGAAATACCCAACATCAGTTTGGGAACAGTTTACAGAAATTTAAATTTATTGGAAGAATTGAATGAAATAATGGTTATAAATTACACTAATGCTCAAAGTCATTATGATGGCGTAACCAAAAATCATTATCACTTTAGATGTAATAACTGCGGCAGGGTCTTTGATCTAGACTTAGATGTACTCGATGAAGATGTAGATAAATATGTAGAAAAAAATACTGATTTCCAGATAGATGAACACAGATTAGAATTTTATGGTCTTTGTCCTGATTGTCAAAAATAATCAACATATACTATATATACTGTCTTAATATTCTTTTATGAAAATAATTATATACAAAATCAGCCTTTTATCAATAATCTGGGTTTGAAACTAGACAATCCTTCAACTAGTTTAACTCAATTAACATATCTAAAAAATTCTATCTCAATTTATATTTTTTTCTATTTCCTGTTTAGCTAATGTGTCAACCTTTTCATTATATTTATCTCCAGAGTGGGCTAAAACTTTTTTGAATTCTACCTCTTTTTTATTAGTTTCTTTATCTAACTCTTTCCACAAATCCATATTTTTAACTAATTTATTGCTGGATGTTTTCCAGCCTCTTTTTTTCCAGTTAGTTATCCATTTATTAATCCCTTTAACTATATAGCTGGAATCAGAATATATAATAATTTTTTTGTTTTTCTTAACTACTTTTAGTGCTTCGATAACAGACTTAAGCTCCATTCTGTTATTAGTGGTTGCAGGATCAAAACCTGTGATTTTTATCTCTTTATCTTCATCCATAATTACTGCCGCATAACCACCAGGTCCAGGATTATTATAACAAGCACCATCTGTATATATAATAATTTCATCCTTGTTATAATTATAGCTGACATCTTTACTGTCTAGTGACTTATAATAGGGTTTAATATCCAATATATAGCTCCCATTAAAGGCATCTATCCCCGTAATATGTATTCTATTTTTTTCTATATATTTCAAGCCAACTGTGCTTAATCCAATCTTATTGGGTCTATTAGGGGTTCTGGTAGCAAACATACCTCTTTTTTTATTACTAGTAGAATATGTTGGATTAATGACCAGGGGAGGTTCTTCATGAACTAATTTATCTAGATAAAATATTACAATCAAATAATCATATTTTTCTAAACCGCTTAAGGCGGCTTCATATTCCTTATTAATCTCTAATATAAAATCTCCTTCTGCTTCCATATCAGGCTGTCTCGGTATTTTTTCTTTATCTTCATAAGGAGTTATTATTGTACCTATCGGTTTAAAGCTTATCATCAATTATCCTCCTCAAATAATTCTTCGAGTCTTTTTACTGCTCTGCGCAAATGGGGAATCACTATAGACCCACCTACTATTAGGGCAACACTGAATACTTCAAAGAACTCCTCTTTAGTTAAACCTTCTTCATAACAGCGGTCAATATGATATGTTATACAGTCCTCACATCTTAAAACCATCGAAGAAACCAAGCCGAGCATCTCTTTATTTTTGCTTGAAAGCACACCTTCTTTATATACCTTTGTATCTAAATTAAAAAACCTTTTTATCTCTAAATTATCAGCTTCAAATATCTTTTTATTTAATTCTTCTCTTTTTTGCCAAAATTGGCCGCTTTCATCCTTCATGTCATAATCCCCCCCATCTATACAAAGTCAAAACCTTGAAAGCAAATCATATAATATTTTTTTTAGTATATAATTATTATAATCAATTTGCAAATTGATAACAAAGTATCCTTTGATTACCTAATATTTTGCTCACTTTCACTTATATAAAAACACATCCTAAAATTCACACCTTAATATTTATGATTCTATCAATTCATTTAAAAGAGAGACCTTATTATTAAGTAATTCCGTATTATCTGCTTCAACAACTAATCTGAGATAAGGCTCGGTATTTGATGGTCTAATATTAAACCACCAGTCTTTAAACTCCAATCGATAACCGTCAAAGTCATATATTTTTAAGGGGGCCGCTTTTTCTTTAAAATAAGCAACTACCTTTTTCATAACATACTTTTTATCCTCAATTTTGAAATTTATTTCGCCAGATCCCATATAACTGTCTATTTCATCGATCACTTTAGAGAGAGAAAAACCCGTTTCTTTTTTATATTCATTTATAACATTCAATACTATAAAAGAAGTTAATAAACCAGAATCACAATAATGAAAATCTCTGAAATAATAATGTCCGGCCAGTTCACCTCCTACTACAGCATCTAATTCCCTCATCTTTAATTTAGCGTAAGCATGCCCTACCTTCCACATATAAGGCTTACCTCCCAGTTTTTCAATATATTCTTTGACTGATCTTGAAGTCCTAATATCATAAAGCACATATTGATCATTATTGCCTTTTAAAAAATACTCAGCCAAGATGGCAGTAATCAAATCGGGAGATACGAATCTACCCTTTTCATCCAGAAAAATAACACGATCACCATCTCCATCATAAACTACTCCAATATCATAATTATTGTTTTTAATCTTCTCTTTGATCTGAGTCAAATTATTTTGATCCATTGGGTTGGGATCATGGTTGGGAAAATCTCCATCCATTTTATAATTTATATAATCAACTTTTTCATTAAATATATCTTTTAAAAATAAGGAGGCCATACCATTTGAACTATCAATTAAGATATCTAGATTATCAATTTCAGGCTGCCGCTTCTTTAAAAAGTTTAGATATTTATATTGACCGTTATAATCTCTGATAATTTTATTTTTAGTACGCTTAATCGCCTCTTTTACATTAAGTTCAGAATTATTTACTAATCTTTCTAATTCATCTAGGCCGTTATCATAACCCACAGGTAAAGCCTCTTTTTTTGAGATCTTCATCCCGTTATATTCTTTACTATTATGAGAAGCTGTAATCTGAATTGAAAGATTAAAATTACCATTAAAAGTGTTGAAATATACAGAGGGAGTAGTAGCAAGATCCATCGAATAAATTTCAATCCCTTTAGCCTGAAGTCCCTTGGTCAAATAGTCAAATATTTCAGGCGAAGATTTACGAATATCATAACCAATTAGAGCTTTTTCTGCCTCAATTATTTCAGGTAGATAATAACCAATTTTATATACAATGTTTTTATCAAAATCATCATTGTAAATTCCGCGTATATCATATGCCTTAAATATACTCATCTTAATGCCCCTTTCTAGATAATAAATACAATATTTATCTCTTTAATTTAATCAGATATATATTTAAACACATCAACATATAGTTGCATTTTTTTGAACAATAGCTAGTTTTTTATTTATTATCACTCAGTTTAAAAAAATGATCAACTATACCCAAATATTTTACTACACTTTCTTTACTATCAACCTCATATATGCTAAATATCACATAATTTTGTCTAACAGTCTTTGCCTTTAAAACCTGTTCTCCCACTACATCTTCCCATATTTTTTCTAAATCAGATTGAGAATCGGACTGTAGCTGTTCTACTCCCCAGTCTAAAAAATCATTTTTATCCGGATTGGTAATACTTAAAAAAGTAGCTGCTACTAAAATTAAAATCAAAAAAATCATAAAATTTTTCAAAATTATCACCCCTATCTATTTTTATCTACAATATTATCTCGTAAAAATTATTAAGATTTAAACCTTTATAAAATATCTTAGTATATGCTTATTTGCCTCTATTTTTATCTAAAGTGTCTCAAGAAAACATCATCCTAATCTTGTTTTTGATTTGGATGAGGAAGTTGACTCACACTTATTTTACTGTCTTTAAATTCAGAGGAAAGAATATCCATGTATATCTCATCATATTTCTCACCAGCAACCTGTCTGGACTCTCTTCTTTTACCTATCTCTTTAAATCCCAGCTTTTTATAACATTTAATTCCCCTTTTATTAAATGAATAGACCTTTAACATTATATTATGCAAATTAAGCAGATTAAAACCATAATCTAAAATAAGACTAATTGCCTCTTTTCCTATACCCTTATCCCAATAATCTTTTTCCCCAATTAATATGCCAAGTTCGCCGTGCTTATTTACCTGATCAATATCGAAGATGCCACAGTTTCCTATTAGCTTATCATCTGCTTTATCTATGATTGCAAAGTTATTTTCAGCTAACTGTTCAGTTATTTCTTTCTCCTTATCAAGGTTAAATATTTGATGTGCATTGCCTAAATTTATTGAAATTTCTAAATCATTGATCCATTCTGTATATGTTTCATAGTCATCCATATTAATGGGTGAAAGGTAAATGTTTTCACCAATAATTTTCTTAAAATATCGCATATTATCACTCCTCAAAGCTATTATCTAGATCTTCTTCAGATACTTTTTGAGGTTTATATAAATAAATCTTTTCCCATTTAACAAAAATAATAGAAAAAAGAAAAACCTCTAAAGTAACTTCAGGTAAGGCTAATAAGTGTTCTATAACCGGAATATCAGTATAAATAAAGCCTTCAATCGAACCAGGAGTAGCAGCAACTGAACCAATCAAAGAAAGCCCCCAGAGTAGGGCAAATAACCTTAACCAACCATATCTGGGCTTAATTATACAGTTGTAGAGGGGATATATGATTAAAGCTAAAAAGATACCCCGACCAAACTGCAAGAGAGGAGCAAACCTTATGATAGTAGCATCCAGATTTCTAAAATTATCATATAAAACAGAGGATATAAACTCCCTATTATAACTTAAATAGTTGTTAAATATAATAGCTATAAATAAGTAAATTATGACATGAACAATTGAGAATCTAAATAAAAAACCCTTTAAACTACCCCTCTTCACTTTATCCCCCCTGAATCTATTTTAGTAATCATCTATAAAATTACACTCCTCATCTTTACACACCTGTCCTTGATAATCAACTTCTATGGTAACATGATCTATATCTTGCTTTTTTAAGATAGCTTTGATATTTTCTTTAACCTTTTTTATTTGATCAGTACTGAATTCATCTTTTACAACTATGTGGGTACTCAATAAATTTTTCTCACCATCAAGGCTCCAGAGATGAGTATGATGGATTGCAACTATTTGCGTCTTTTTGATAAGCCGCTTTTCTATCTCTTCAATAGATAATTCAGCCGGTACAGCTTGGAGAAATATTTTTAAAATCTTTTTAAAGTTTTTAAATACATTATATAAAATGTAAACAGTAATTAAAATAGATAAGATAGGATCTAATATTGGTATTTCTTTAAACATATAAACAACACCAACTACAAGGATGGTAAGCCACCCCAACACATCTTCTATAAAATGATAGGAAATAACCTCTTCATTTATTGAACTACCCTTACTTAGTCTATACGCCGCTATACCATTAACTGTTATACCAAAGAAGGCAAATATTATTACACCAACTGCATTTATGGGCTCAGGATTTACTAATCTAGGTACAGCACGCATAATAACAAATATTGAACCTAAAAGTAAAATCAAACTGTTAAAAAAAGCACTCAACAATGAAAATCTGGAATAGCCAAAACTAAACTTATGATCCGGGTTTTTCTTAGAATAATTTTCTAAATACCATGACAGACCCAATGATATACTATCTCCCAAATCATGTACTGCATCAGATAAGATGGCAACACTGTTGGTTAAAAATCCTCCAATAATTTCCACTATTGTAAACAATAGATTTAATATAAAAGCTAACTTTATATTATTAAATTGATCAGCAGGGTTATGGTGATCATGACTATGATCTGACATAAATAAAAACTCCTCGTTAACTTTCTTTTCTGGCATAGATATTGACAATAGAAATTAAAATGAGTACTATACTTATTGCAGCTGTATATACAATAATCATAATGGGATCAGGATCCTGAAAATATCTTTTTATTATTATCCCCAGATAAGCCCAGACAACTACCAGGCTATATGCAATATCGCTCCTTTTCAGTAAAGTGTATAATGTTATAATTAAACCAACGACTATTACTAAAACTGCCCAAAAAACTTCACTCATACCAAAACCATTCCAATTAATATCAACCAAAACAGAAGTAACATTAGCGATAGTGGCAACAGTAATCCAACCTAAATAAATACTGAAAGGTAAAATAAATATTGTATATATTTTCCTAGAATAATCTCTTATACCAATCTCCAATTTTAAATATAGTTTAATTAATGTTAACAAAAGAACGGCCATCACTACTAAAGATAAAAAGGGCATGGCATAATGCCAGGCAAAAATCCAGGCTGCGTTTGCCAGAGAAGAAATCAAAAAGAGATATCCGATTTTTATTATTATTTGTTCTTTTATTAACTCCTCATCCTTAAATGAGATAAATTGATAAACAACAAAAATTGCCAACAGTAAATAAATCAAACCCCAAATCGAAAAAGTTATGCCAGCAGGTACAAATATATTAGGATACATATCTGATAGTTCACCTGTATTATATCCATTAATAGGTAAATAATTTGCCAAAAAATTAACTATTAAGACTAACAAAAATGCACAGACGTTGATTACTTTTAACCTTGCTATTCCTTTATGACTTGTATTCCTCATTTTTGCCCTCCTTATTTATCGCAAAAATACTTACTTTTAATCATCAATTTTTCCCACCGGTGCCATGTAAATAACAAATTCCTCATCCCCATCTACTTGCAAAAATTGATCTGCTTTTATTTGATTATAGGCATCAACTGCACAGGTACCTGCCCCAATTGATTCCACTGCCAGATATAAATTTTGACAGAGATGACCAGCATCTAGAGCGGCTAATTTATGAGAAAGCGGACCATATTTCCATTCTCCCCTCTTTGGAATTACTGTCCAGAAAAATACTGCAGCTGCTTCACTAACAAATTTTTGTCCATTGGAAGCTTCTATAATTTTATTTTTATGATCACTAATATCACGCAAATATATTAAAGCATGTTCATCAAAAATATATCTATATAAACCTTTTTTTAATCCTTTTATTTTATTTAAATATATATAAGTTTCAAAGGGGTGTACT
Organism: Halanaerobiales bacterium; assembly: GCA_018334565.1. Lineage (GTDB taxonomy): Bacteria > Bacillota > Halanaerobiia > Halanaerobiales > M55B127 > M55B127. The sequence goes on from JAGXLU010000001.1 coordinate 159,161, forward strand.
GCTCCACCAGATGGGACTGTTCTAAGTCTTATATTACTATCTCTTAGTCCTTGGGTTGCCCATAGCAAATAAGACAGTTCTTTTTTATCTAAAGATTCATTATTATATTTTCTTCTGCTTTTTCTGTTTTTCAATAAATCTTTTAAAAAAGATATTTTTAAATCAATATCTTCTATACCAGGCAGCTTTAATAACGGAGTTTGATCATCGTATTCTTTAATAGCAGGAGGCCTTTTTTCCCCCTGATCTTTGGGTATATTTAATTGATCTTTATTAACCCATTCGCTCGATTTTAAAAACTCTCTTAATTGTAAATTATCTTTTTCCATAAATTTTCACCTCAAAATGTTATTTTATAATTTTTTTACCAAAAGGCAAAAGTGAAGTTTTTGCCAGTTTTATGCTTTGTTTTGCAAAGGGTATTCCAATAATTGTAAGAGCAAAAATAAGAGCACTTATCAGATTCAAAATAGCTATTTCCCAGCCAAAAAAAACTATCCAGATTATATTCATCAATAAATTTGTTCCACTATCATTTGTAGTTACTACTTCTTTCCCAAAAGGGGCTAGTTGTACTTTAGCTATCTTAAAACACTGTAATCCAAAAGGTATTCCTATAATAGTTAAAGATAAGATTATGCCGCCTAATAACCAACCAATAGCTTCAATAAGTCCACCAAAAATTATCCAAATTATATTACCTATTAAAGACAAAAACAACACCATCTCCTTATTTTTTTAATAGTTTATTAATTTCTAAATCATATAAATATATTTCGGGTTCACCTAATTTTCTTTCTTTAATAAAATTACCATGGCAGTCAGAACCACCAGAAATCATTAATTTGTTGTTCTTACAAAAGCCCCTATAATACTCTGCATCTGACTTTTTTCTTAAGTATGGCGAATAAGCCTCAATACCATCAATACCAATTTCAACCCATTCCGATAAGATCTCTTTATTTAAAAGCTCTCCTTTCAAATAAGAAGCAGGATGAGCTAAAAAAGCAAATCCATTAGCTTGATGAATTATATCAATAACTTCTTTGGGTGGTGGAAAGATCATTTCCTCATTCATATCAATTATTTTATCAAAAAAATCATCTAGACTATCAATTAAACTTTGCTCAAAAAGAAAATTTAAAGTTTTCCATCCCCCTTTTTTTCTATCATTATCATAATCTATATAATTGTTAATTAAATCCAGGTTATACTCATTTTCAAAATATAAAATTATGTTTTTATTAAATTGTTTCCTCACCTTTTGATTATAGAGCAAAAGCCCATTCAAACTTTGATTATCAACAGAAAATTTATAAGAAGTAATATGGTATTCCTGATGATCATAAGTACAAGATAGCTCAACCCCGGGGATAAACAATAAATTGTTTTCTAAATTATTATTTAACATTAATTTTGTATTTTCAATATTATCATGGTCGGTTATTGAGAATATGTCTATCTCTTTTTCTCTTATCATTTGCAATAACTCTTGATTGTCCCAGGTACCATCAGATTGATTTGTATGGATGTGTAAGTCGACTTTTTTTTTGACCATTTAACTTCCTTCTTCCTGAAAATCATATACCATAATATCTACCTTTTCTTTTCTATATATTACTTTTTGATAAGGTTTCCATCCCAATTGTTCATAAAAACTGCTTTGATCAGGAGTAAATAGATATATTTTATTAAAGTCCAATTTTACCGCTTCTTTTAATATTCTCTTAACTAATCTAGAACCATATCCTTTTTTTCTCTGATCTTCTTTTACATAGACATCTGCCATCCATGGTTTTAACTCGGGATGAGTTTTCATATCACTATCAACGATGGAAGCTGTTCCAACTGGATTATCTTCTTTAATAGCAACTAAAATTATCGGTAATAAGTTGTTTTTTTTATCTATTTTGGCTTGCTTTTTTTTAAACCAATCTAACTCTGTACTGTTAACATCATGATGACCCCACTCTTTGTATAGCCAGCTATTAATTTTTTTTAAATGTTTTTGTCTCTCTGTAATATTAACTATTTTCAATATTAACAACTCCTAATAATATAAAATCTTATAATTTATTTCCACATAATTTAAAATTCCTGTTTTTATAATAATTCTTTTATTATAACTTATTTCCTTTATTAAATTTTTAAAACTCATGAATTTTTTCATGAGTTTTTACTAAATACAGAAATATATTATATATAAATATACATGAGTTTTTTTGTTTAATTAATTTAATCATATTATATAAATAACATAGAACTTTACTTGATATATAAAATATCAAACACTTATCTTATCTAAATCTTTTATTGTAAATAACTTAAAGCCATTTTCTTTTAATAATCCTGATGTAACGCCCTCTCCTTTAATAAGTTTTTTATTAAAACTACCATCATAAATATTATACACTCCACAGGAAGGCGATCTCTCCATAAAAATAGCACCTTCTGCTTTTAATATTTGTGCAATTTTTAATGTATTATGTGCGCCTCTTTTAAATTGTTCTGTCTTATTTTCTCCTTTAATATTTATAACCTTAAATTCATTGTTTTGACTTACTATTTCACAGGGATCACGAGGTGTTTTTAATCCCCCCATTATTTCTGGACAAACCGGATATAGAAGTGCATTTTTAAAGAGCTCATATAATTTCTGGTTAAAATTATTATTTCCATCATACCTTGAGTTAACACCTAATAAACATGCACTTACTAAATACATCTAATCAGCCCCTTTTAATATTTTGTTATCCTTATTTTTTAAATATATTATAATTCCAGCAGATATAATAATTAATAATCCACCCAAGATATTAATATTAGTAACTGACTCATTAAATATTAATGATCCCCAGATCATAAATTCAAAAACACTAATTAAGGCGATCATTGAAATAGATCCAGAGCTTATATATCTTGCAGCTTTTGTAAAAAATATTTGGGTAATCAAATCAAAAGTTCCTGCTGAAAATATCAATATGAAATAATAAGGTGTATAGTCAGTAATTTCTGATAAAACTATAGGCAAGGTAAATATAAACCCAGTTATAAGCATAATTGCAATTATTAATATATAATGAAAGTTTAAAATATTTAATTTTCTCAATAAAACTAAATCAAAAGCAATTAAACTGGCAGAAAACAAAACCAATAAATGAGCAGTTTCAAATCCAATTACAAATGGATTTCTGATTAAAAATACCCCTGTTATTCCTAATAACGTAGTTAATAATATTTTAGTTGAAAGTTTTTCTTTTAATAAAAAGTAGGCAATGAAAACTGTAAATATAGGATTTATATTTGATAAAGTACCAATCTCACTAATATCTGCTTTTGCTATCGCAACAAATAAAGTTAGAGCAGAAAGTGTACTGATAAGACCTCTCATTATATACCACTTTAAATTATTTTTATCTTTAATAATATCTAAATTAAAACTTTTAATCGGCCTATTTTTAATATATATGAAAAATAATATTATAAAGCCTGTAATTGATCTCCAAAAAATAGCATGTATGGGGTTTATTTGGCTGGAACTAATCTTAATAAATGTTTGACCAGTTGTGCCAAACAAAGTACCTATAAAAACCAAGAGAGTTCCCAGTATTGTTTTTTTATCAATATCTCGAAGAATTTTGGGCAAATTATTCACCTCAAAAAAAACCAAGTTTATAATTATATTTCTTTATAAAACTTGTTAGTCCTTCAATTTTTTTCCATTGTAAATATAAAAATGGCTCCCCGAGTAGGACTTGAACCTACGACTCGATGGTTAACAGCCATCTGCTCTACCAACTGAGCTATCGGGGAACACAATAAAAAAAT
>JAGXLU010000028.1 GCA_018334565.1 Halanaerobiales bacterium
TGTTGTATAATAATATCCATAAGAAGACTCCCCTTTCGATGTTATTTGGATATTAACATTTTATCAGAAAGGGAGTCTTCTTTCTATCTTTTTATTAATAATCTCCAAAAGTTATTTTACACTAAGATTGATAGCTTGACTTTGTTCCTGCTTGTAAGTTAATAAAAGTATAAGACCTTTTACCACAGTTATTACAGATAAAATATTTAAATCAATATGTCGTAAATGTAGTAATGAAGCTGAAGCTATTCATTTTCAATATTATAGAATTAAACTTTAACAGTAATCTGGTTTTATTATCAATAATTATAGTGAGTTCGGTTATTATCATTATGATAAAATAATATACAAGATTTAGTTATAAATATTAACTCAAAAGGATCTAGAAAAACAAAATGTTCTTTATCCATATATACTCTGCTCTTTTATTCCTGTAAATACTAATCATATTAATTACAACTATCTTGCAATAATTAAGAACTTATATAAAATAAATATTTTAAAATTTCGAAATCAAATTAGCCTGAAGTGATAATAACTTTAGATAAATGAAAGAGAGATTAAATTATTAGTTTTTGTTAGTATTTCTATAAAACCAAAAGGAATAATTATAGTTTTATCCGCTTCACATAAGTTCAAAGCTGTTATATTATTTATAGGTGATATATATATCGTGCTTATAAATAAATAACCACAGGTTAAAAAGATCAAAAGAATAACCTGTGGTTACAATAAAATATATTATTTTTAATTAGAAGTTATGCAAACTTTTTTCATTCTTTGAATCAATTTATTTTGATAATACCAAATAATATGTTCTGAAATTTAATAAATTCTATATTTAATATTCACTTAACTCGAAAATTTCATTTAACTATTTTAATGTTACAAGACTTGGTAATTTTTTTTAAAAAATTGATAAAAAATAAAATTGTAAACAATTTATCTGATTAGAATTTTTTATCTCCTTTTATATAAACCTTTTTGACTTCAAAATTCTTATCCAATAATGTTAAATCTGCATCATAACCACTTTGAATAATTCCTTTGCAATTATCAATACCTAATAATTTAGCTGGATTCAATGTAACCATTTTAATAACTGAACTAAGACTTAAATCACTATTGTTAAACATGTTTCTTACAGCCCTATTTAAAGTTAAAGTACTACCTGCTAAAGAACCACTTGGCAATCTAGCTTCACCATCTTTTACTATTACTTTTTGACCACCCAGGCTATATTCGCCTTCATCTAATCCTGCCGCTCTCATTGAATCTGTTATTAATATAATTTCATCTTCACTTTTATATTGGGTTACCAAGTTTAAAATCACCGGGCTTAAGTGTATTAAGTCAGCAATTATTTCGACAGTCATATCGGTAGTTAAAGCAGCACCTATGATGCCTGGCTTCCTATGATGCAAACCAACCATTCCATTAAATAAATGTGTTACATGAGACAAACCCCAGCTATAAGCTTTTTTAATATCTTTATACGTTGCTGCAGAATGACCTACAGAAGTAACAACCCCCCATTTTTTCATTAATTTAATAAATTCTTCTGCTCCCGGCTTCTCTGGAGCTAAAGTAACTAGTTTAATAATATCTCGATAATCTTTTAATAAATCTAGATCAGGATCTGATATATGCTTTTCTGGTTGTGCACCTTTTTTCTTTTTATTTAAAAATGGCCCTTCCACATTAACTCCTAATATCTGTGCTCCTGTTAATTCTTTGTCTTTTAAAAGTTGAATATTTTTAAGTGCTTTGTGAATATTTTGAACTGCCATTGTCATTGTAGTAGGTAAAAAATGTGAAACTCCCGATCTTATAATGTTTTTGCTTATTGTATCAACTGCATCATAAGTAGCATCCATGGTGTCTTTTCCATGTGTACCATGAATGTGGATATCAATAAAACCAGGGGCTAAATATCCTCTTTTACCATCAATTATCTCATAATTTCTTTTATCAAATTGATTAATATCAAAATCATCTATTTTATATATTTTTTGAATCTTCTCGTCAAATTCTATTAAACCCTCTTTGATAATTTTCTCGGGCAAAACAATGTCTACATTTTTGATAAGTTTCATTTTATTCACCCCATCTTTGGGCTCTTAATAACAATATACATTATTATCATCCTATAATTCATAAATTTTTTCAACTTTAATTCTATCTTTATAATAATTAACTTTCTTTTTAGTTACTTTTCCTGTTTGTATAAAAAGTGTATTTGCAACACCACAAGCCATTGCTAATTTCATGGTCTGAATATAATTATCTTTTAATAATCCAATTGCACATCCTGCCACAAAAGCATCTCCAGAACCAACAACATTTACAGCTTCAACATTAGGGGCTTTAAAATGATATATATGGTTTTTATTTAACCCCACTGATCCTTGCCTACCTAAAGTAATGACAGGCATTTTAATTCCCATTTTTTTAAATTCAATTAGTGGCTGAATACAGTCCTCAATATTATTGGAATTAATATCAAATAAATTATTTACCTCTTCTTGATTAGGTTTAACCATGTATGGTTTTTCTTTAATTGCTTCCTTTAAATATCTGCCACTGGTATCTAGTATAAATTTCTTTTTTTTGCAGTTAGCAATTTTGATTAGCTCTCTATAAAAATCATTAGATAAACCCTTAGGTAAGCTTCCAGAAGAAATTATTATCTCTGTTTCATCAACAAGAGATCGATAATTTTTTAGAAATTTATCAATCTCATCCCCTTTGACTTCGGGTCCTGATTCCAATATTTCTGTTGTCTTTTTATTCATATTATCGGTTATATTGATACAAGTCCTGGTCTCTCCTGAAATATTCAAAAATTTATCTTTTATGTCTAAATCATCTAATCTGTTTTTAATAAACCGACCAGATAATCCACCTAAAAGACCACTGGCTATAATATCAAAATTCATCGCTTTTACAACTCTTGCAACATTCAATCCTTTCCCACCGGCAGTAGCAGTATAATCTTTTGTCCTAAATACACCCCCTATAGAAAAATTTTCTACCAAGTATACCTTATCTATGGAAGGGTTCATGGTAATTGATAATATCATATTATACCTCCTACCTATCTAACAAACCAACCACTCCACATAATTTAATTTTTTCTTCTAAGACCTGTTTGACCGCTTTTTTCCCTTCTCCAAGATATTTACGAGGATCATTCAATTTTGGATTTTCTTTAAAATATTTTTTTATGGCCTCTGTCATAGGAATCTTCAAATCAGTGGCAATATTTATTTTTGTCATTCCTTTTTCAATAGCCTTTTTTACACTCTCTTCAGGTACTCCTGAAGCTCCATGTAATACTAAAGGCACATTTACTTCGTTTTTAATCTCTATCAATCTTTTAAAATCTAGTTTGGGTTCTCCCTTATATACGCCGTGAGCTGTACCAATTGCAACTGCTAAAGAATTTATGCCCGTATCTCTTGTAAACTTCTTAGCTTCTTTTGGAGTAGTTAAATTTTCTTTCTTATTATCAACACTTATATTATCTTCTGTGCCCCCGATTCTACCTATTTCACCCTCAACAGCAATATCTGCTGCTTTAGCCACCTTAACAACATCTTTAACCAGTTTAACATTTTCCTGATATGGTAACATTGAACCATCTACCATTACAGAAGTATAACCACCTCTTATGCATTTAATCACAATATTATAATCAGAACAGTGGTCCAAGTGTAGAGCAATTGGTATATTGTATTTTTCTGCTGCTGTTTTTACATTTGAAACAATATAAGCTATACCCGCATGCCTTAAGGTGCCGGGAGTAGTTTGTATAATAACAGGTGCTCTCATTTCTGCAGCTTTTTCTGCAACAGCTTGAATCATTTCCATAGTATGAACATTAAAAGCCGGAATAGCAAAATCATTTTTACTTGCTTCTTTGAGTAGATCTAACGGATTAATTAGAGGCATTAATTTGACCTCCTTTTATTTTGTTTTCTTCCTTTTGTAACCGATTGGTTATATAATTATAATCATCGTGCTTCTTATCTTTTTTTTCTTCTGATAATTCAAGGGCAAAGAGGGCAGCCCCTGTTACAGGTAATAATTTGGGTGTAATTAATTTTTTATTTGTACCCATAAAAATCTTAAAGGGCTCTAATATATAATTACCTGCTTTAAATACACCACCTGAATATGATACTAATATTTTTTTATTTGAATCAAAATTAAGTTTTTTTGTTATTGCTCTCACAGTTAAACTATGTTCATAACTTGCTTGTTTATACAAATCAATTGCATGCTGGTCACCCTGTTCAGCTGCCTGATATAAAAGGGGGGCTAGAGAAGCAATTTGATCTCTTTTCATTTCTAATTTATCATAAACAATTGAAATAAAATCCAAATCTCTTTTAAGATCATACTTGCTTTTAACAATTTTATAAATCGGAGTTTTTTCTAATCTGCCATCTGCTTCTTTTCCGAACAAAGAAATCAGCTTTTTACCAAGCCAATATGCCGACCCTTCATCTCCACAAAAATAACCCCAGCCACTGGCCCTAGCTGTTTTACCATAATCATCTTTACCAAAACCTATAGCACCTGTTCCGCCAACAATATTTATACCCGGCTCACAGGCTAATGAACCTGCCCAACCAGCTTCTACATCATTTCCACATTTAAAGTTTTGAGAATTTAATATATTTTCAACACAGCTTTCTAATTTTAATACATCATCTTTGTTTTCTCCAAAACCCGGTAATCCCAAAAATGAATACTCTATATCTTCTATAGAACAACCAGCTTTTTGACATAATTCTTTGATTCCTTCTTCTAATACATTTTTAAAATTTTCAAGTCCTACCTGTATATAGTGGCAAGATTTTTTTACATTATACGCTTCTATTTCTCCTTCACTATTAATAAGAATAAAAGCCGTTTTTGTCCCACCACCGTCAATACCTAAATAATACATATTATACTCCTTCCTTATTAACAATATAAAGATCGCTACTTTATCAGTTTCTAATTAAAATATTGTGAGATTTTATTTTATCAGTCGCCCTTATTTTTCCAATAAACTTAAAGATATTTGTACATAATTATCCATATTTTCAACAACATCATTCACATAAATTTTTTTAAAAAGTATTTTATATTTTCTTTCTTTATCTTTTTTTAAAATAATATCTTAATATCTTTTTATACTATATTTTTCTGGATGAACTGGAAACACTCATTTAATCTTTCATAAATACATTATAGCTTAATATTATAATTAATCCAATTCATCCAGTCTGCACTTATAATTATTTGTTTATTTTATTGAATTCCTATCCAGTTTAATTTTACAATTCTATTTGCAGCTTTGACATAAAATTTATAGTTTTCTTCATCTTCTTCATCTATGTCTTCTTCTATAATTTTGTTATAATAATTTATAGCTTCTGAAAAGTCTCCTAATTTTTCATTTATTACTGCAGCATAAAAATAGATTTCAGCAAATTTCTCCTCATGCTTTTTCTCCATTGCAAGGCACTTCTGAACATTATTCAATGCCAATTTATAATCATTATTACTCATATTTTTTTGCGATAATCCTAAGTAAGATTCTTTATATATTTTAGGATAGGGTATTAGATTTTCTGGGTCATGTTCATATATTTTGAAGTTTGTTTTTTCTAATACTTCTACTGCTTTTTCATGTTGATTATAATAATTTAACATATCTATCCAAACTCTCATACATGGTTCGGATTTGTTTTCAAAATCCTCTATTGCAGTTAATAGATTTTTAATCTTTTCTTTTTGACCCAATTTTTTATAACCATCATATAATAATTTAAAGAAATCATCATTGAAAGGCTTTTTGTCAAAACCTATTTCTGCATATTCAACTGATTTTTCATAGTTATCTTCATACTTTTGATAGTAATAAGATAAATTTCTGTAAATAACTGAATAATTAAAGTTACTATCTACTAATTCTTCCCAATTCTTTTTAACACTATCAAAATTCTCTGCTCTATATTGTATAAGACCAAAAAGGTACTTTGCTTTTTTAGACTGTTCTTTTATGGATTTTAGTATTTTATAATCTATATCATGATTGGGAAAGATATAATCTAATGATATATTATTTAATTTTTTGGCCAGCAGAGAATTGTTGGCTAGTCTTAATTTATTTTTATAATATATTAAATAACTGGTTAATAATTTATCACAGTTTTTACAAGATTTTTCATAATCCTCTATTAGTTGAACACATTTACCCCAGTCTTTTAATTCATCAAAGAAAGATAATATATTATACACATTCTGTTTGGCTCTCAAAATAATATCTTTGTCTTGAGTATCTTCTTGATTTATAGATTTTAAATAAACCGCTGTATAATCTAAAGGGTTATTTTCTAAATATCTATTTAAAACATCACCTGCTTGATTTGTCTTACCCATCTTATATAAAACATAAATCATTAGTTGGTTGCTTTTATAATGATGTGGAAAATGCTTAATAGAATATTTTATTTTATTTAATGCCTTTTTATATTCATTTTTGTATATGAAGTATAATGCTATCAAATAATTTGCGGCGGGAAAAAGGTTAGAAGAATTAGGTACTTTATATAGATATTTTACTGATTTATGATGTTTATCATTGTACCATAGGGTAAGTCCATATAAATAATTTAATGAAACATTTTCAGGATTTTCTCTTCTTATGTTTTCCAATGTCTTTAAAGACTTTTTATATTTTCTTTTCTTTATAAGACAGGTGGCTTTTTTAAGATAAGCTTCAATATAATCCGGATTTTCTTCAATTACCTTGTTATAATATTTTATTGCTTTATTATAATGTCTCTTTTTCTCCAGCTGATTACCTTGAGACATATCAGATATTCTTTTTTCATCTTCACTAATATAGGGTTCTTCTTCAATCATATCTATTGCATCATTACTATCAAGGATAGTTTCGCTTAAAAGTATATCTTTTTCATTTTGCAATATGAACGTAATATCCTGATTTAAATCTTTTTTAGAAAATGGTACATATAGCTCAACATTATTTATGGGATCTAAATCAATTATTTTACTATATTCTTCATTATCACCTATTAAGAGCTTAAATTTGATTCCATCAAATTTATCTGTAGCAATAAAACGAAATTTTATTTTTGAATCTTCAATTTTATAAGATGAGATAACCTCTTTACTGGCCGCACAAAGGCGCCCATTATTATTAGAATGTAACCAATATTCTTTATATTCAACTTTGTTATGTGGCTCAATATAATTAAATTCATTTTGTGTTTCTACCGCGCCAGCCTGCAGCTCTACATAACGATCATCATTATCTGTCAATCTCTTACACCAATTGATACCAGCGCTGGCCTGTCCCCATGACCAAACTTTTTTACCAGGAACTTCACGGAAGTCTGCTACATGAACAACTCCATTATCTTCTTTAGGATAATATAGGCCCATGTAATCTTTTAAAACCTCACTACCAAATGGTAAAGTGAAGGGCTTCATAGTATCACTGAACCTTAAATCAACACCCTCAGCTGCAAATGGGCTGTCTCCTGGTAGAGGCCAGAGGTATTTTTCTCTTTCTTCCTCTTCGATATGCCACAAGAAAGGAAATCTAAATTCTAACCCTTCCTTTTCCAGCTCTGCACTCGTTGACCAAAAATAGTAGGAATCTTTGTAATTATTCGGATTATACATCCTGACAATCTGTTCTACATAAGCCTTTTTAGGATATAATTTTAACTCAACAGAAAATCTCATCCAGGCTATCATCCCAACTTCACTAATTATTATAGAGGCTGATCCATCTTCATATTTTTTAAATATTGTGTCAGTATAATCAGTGACACTTGGACGATGTCCCCTATTTGGAAAGTTAAACTCTATTCCTCCAGAAGTCCATGCTCCAGTACAACCTACCAGTTGGGGCTTAATAACTGGATTTTTGTAAAAAATATACTCCTCACTTCGTTTATCAAACGCTGAATAAAGTTTTCCTCCCAGTTCTGGCAACACTTTAATTTTAAAATACTTATTTTCAATTGTAAATAATTCATATTCTTTTTCTTCTGGTTTATCCTCTATATTATTTTTTAATGGGTAGGGATAAAACATTAAACTACCCAGGTATTCACTTATAAAAGGATTGATGTCAGGTTCTTTAATTTGATAGGTTTTAATTTTCTGCTTTTCTTTATAATACTTTACTTCCTCCATTTATAGCCCTCCTAATTAATAATCCATGATAGCTTTACCAACTTCTATTACCTGATTTATATCCCCCCTTGGAGGTAATATATCACCGATGTTAACAATTACTTTTCTATTAAAAGACTTAGCTATTCTAAGTCCAAAATCAACTAATTTCTGAGTGGGTAATTCTTGGGTAAATAAAGTAGAAGGCACACCACAATAAGCATGTAGATCATCATTTACTAAATCAGCTAATTCTTCCACTTTATAATTAAACATGGGTGCTGGTGTACATCCATCCAGCAAATCAAAATGAGTATCATGTAATATGGGAAAATAGTGTTTAAAGTTTCCATCTAGATGAGTAGAAACATACATATTGTGATCATGTAAAATTTTACAAGCTTCTTGATAGTAGGGAATACAGTACTGTTCATATTGACGCGGTGAAATCAACGTCTCATCAGCATGGTCTGAAATTATTACAATTTTAGCAGGTGATTTTGCTGCACATTTAATAACATTTAAATCATGCATCTTAAGAAAATCTAAAAAATCTAGAATTATTTTTTTCTTTTCTGGATCATGTAAACCATATACAACTTCTTCAAATCCCATGAATTCATGTACTAGCTTACCAAATGGGGAACGCCAAATTACTACATCACATACACCAAAACCTTGGGTTTCTTTAAGAAATCTCTTTATATTACTATAATCAGGAATAATCTCTCTGTTTTTAAATACTTCTTTTAATATTTTTAGATCTGAATATTCCTGTACAAAAAATTTAGTAGGAACCCAAGACCCTTCAGCACCCATCGTTAGAGTTCTACTTATTTCACCAATACGTGTTTTAAATTTTATATATTTTCTTCTACCTTCACGCTTTGATATTTTTTCAACCCCATTTGTATATTCTTCTCTATACCAATCATAAATATGAACCGGTAACCCCCAATCATATTTTCTGTAATAATCCAGAAATGTTAAACTGGAGAATTGATTATTTAAATTACTTTTTCTTTTATGAAAGTCAATTCCATCAGGAATATATACTCCCGGCCCAAAAATTTCTTCATCACCGATATTCTTTCTGGAATTTTCATACCAGGTTGTAATGTCCGGGAAAAATAGTGTTCTGTCAATCTCTTTATCGTTAAGTAGATTAAAAAATCTTTCTCTGTTATTCATTTCTTATCCTCCCGATCTTATCCTTTACCTATTCCTACAGTTAATCCGGCAATGAATTTTCTGGCTAAAATACTATAAAAAATTATAGAAGGCAATATTACTAGAACAACACCGGCAAATAATCCGCCCCAATCTCCTGTATAAGTTAATTTTGTTATTAAAGAATAAAGTCCCAAAGAAATTGTCTTATAATTTTCTGTACTAATAAATACCAGGGCTAATAAAAACTCTTTCCATAACATTACAAAAACAAATATTCCAGCTGAAATTAAACCCGAACGTGCCATTGGCAGCATAATCTTTAAAAAACTCTGCGTTGCAGTTGCCCCGTCTATTCGAGCAGCATCCTCTAATGTAGATGGAATAGTTTTAAAAAATCCCATTAATAGATAAATTGTAAAGGGAAGGGAGGTCACAGTATATAACCAAATTAATCCCAGATAAGAATCAGTTAAACTCATCCCACTCATCATTAGATAAAGTGGAATAAAAATTGTTTGAATAGGTATACCAATTCCAATTATAAAACCCAGTGAAATAAATGAGGAACCAAAAAATTTAAGTCTACTAAGGACATAAGCAATTGGCGCAGATAAAACTAAAACTAAAACCGTTGAAATAGTAACAACAAACAAACTATTTACCATAAAACGCAATAAACCAAAATCAGTTAAGACCCTGATATAGTTATCAAGACTAATATTACTGGGCATTGTCCAAACTCCCATATATATTTCTCTGGTGGTTTTAAATGAAGATAGTATTAACCAAAAAAACATAAATAAAGAAAATCCTATCCAAAAAATCAAAAACAAATTTATTAGATATTTTGGAATTTCGGAAAATTTAAATTTCATATAAGTTATACCTCCTTTAATATTCAATAGTTTCAGCAGACATTAGAAGGTTTCTTATTACATATACTAAAATAGCAACTAATATCAAAAGTATAATAGCCATTGCACTAGCATAAGCTAACCTATTAATAGGGGTTCTTTTCCCAAAAGCTGTTAAAAATAGTTGTACAGATATATTTCTCACAGGAGGTGGCGCATCTGCTCCGGCTCCACCAGCTCCAAAAACATAAAGATATCCAAATATTTTGAATGAAAAAATTGTCCAGAGCACTAGGCTTGTTTCGATAACATCTTTTATTAATGGAATGGTAATTTTAGTAAACTGTTTCCAACTAGATGCACCATCTAATTTAGCAGACTCATATAAACTTGTTGGTATTCGATCTGCTGCAGCTATATACATAACAATAAAAAAACCCACATGGATCCAAACCAGTAAAGACAGAGCGGCACCAAAAATATAGTCATTTCCTAGCCAACCCCTCTGTAAAAAATCAAGACCTATTTTATCTAAAACACCATTTAATAATCCCCACCTAGTATTTAAAATAAATCCCCATAAAAGAGCTAGCGCAACTGGAGAAATAGTGTTAGGGACAAATAATATCATCTGTACCAAGTCTTTCAACTTTTTGGATTTGTAATTAGAAATAACATAAGTGAACATCAATGTTATTGCAATAATTATGATTGAACCAAAGATAACATACTTAAAAGAATTTAAAACCGATTGTAAAAATAATGAATCACCTGTTAGATCAATGTAATTTTTTAATCCTATGTACTGTTTGTAAGAAGTAAAACCAGACCACTTAAATAAACTATAATATAAAGATTGTACTATAGGGAGAATCATAAAAATAACATAAAAAGTGACAACCGGAATTGTGGATATTAATATAAAATTTTTATATCTTTTTTTGAATATACTACTGCGATAATCCATTATCAGCCCTCCTTGTCTATTTATTTTTTTGGTTCCCGCAATGAAACTGGCCTGAATAAATATTTTTTGAAATATAAATGTTCAACCATTGTTATCTTATTCAGGCCAGCCTTTATTATTGACTATATTTACGAATCTAATTTATCACTTATTCTCTATTTTTCCAGAATTTAACTGTTTCTGCTCTCATTTCTTCTGCCCACTCTGCACCATCAATTTCTCCCAATAATATATCAGAAGCTAATGGTAAAAATACATTAGCATACCATTCTGGATAATCTGCCTGTATTCCATCATTAAGTCTAAAAGTAGAATTGGCATTATCAAGAAGTGCTTTGGCATCTTTCAGTTCTGCTGGAGCAGCTATGCCTGCGCGAGGAGTCATATTCTTAGTATCTGCTACCCATTGTTCTGCATATTTTTCTTGTAAGAAAAACGCGACAAATTTCTTGGCTAGATCAGAATTCTCTGAATCCTTCAATACATTAAATCCAATCGGATAAGTTTCTACAGCTGTGGGATCTCCATCACCATCTTCAAATGTAGGATACTTAAATGCACCATATTCAAAGTTTTCACCAGCTGCATTTTTGGTTTCTACAGGTATCCAAGTACCACAATAGAAGGTACCAGCTCTACCCATTATCCAGTCCATTTGTGGAGCAGGATATACACTAGATTCATACCCTTGCATCAATAAATTCTTACCTTCTTTACTAAATTGATATAGAATATCTCCCACTCTCTCCCAACGAGGATCTTCAAAAAGCTCTCCTGTAGGATCTGAAGCGGCATTATTTAAAGCATTTTTTCCCAGTATTCTTTCAGCCGTTTGATAAGGGAAATATCCCCGATAAACATCCGTTTGGATACCATAAGCTACTGGATCTAAATTGTTTTCTTTAAGCATTTCAGCCATTTGCAAAAATTCATCCCAAGTTGTGGGAACTTCTATTCCTAGATCATTAAAAAGACCTTTGTCATACCAAAAGGCTGAAGTTATAAAGTTATATGGTATGATGTATAAGGAACCATCTTCTCTCACATATGCACCATATGATTCATTAATTAACACATCTTCTACTGTTGCATCTTCATTGGGAACCTTCATTTCTAAAACATCATTCATAGTCCCAGCTACATCATTAGCAACTAACCCACCATATAATTCCTCTCCAGATTGGTCAGTCATATCAATATTTTCTCCAGCTAATAATCTTGGTTTCAGAGCTGTTACAACATCACGGCCTGTCCAGTTAACATTTACTGTAACATCATATTGTTCTTCAAAATCTTTAATAGCCTGTTCTATAACTTGTTGTTGAGGCTCTCCTTTTTCCCACATAGACCAATAAATAAATGAATCCTGTGCCATAACAACTGCAGAACTTAATAAAAATATACTCATCAATACAGTTAGAGATAATAATAGTTTTTTATTTTTTAGCATTTTTATCCTCCTTTTTTTTATAAGAAATTTAAAATTTGTTCAGGTATATCACCTCCTCCTTTTTTTAATCTATGAGCTTTTCAAAAATTGCATCCACGTCTTTAAAAGAAGTAAATATCTGATATTCTATTTTGTTTTTATCACAATAATTTTGTAAAATACTATCCTTTTTAACTAATAAATAATCCGAATCAGTTGCAACACATCTATCTGTTAAACCATCACCGATATATATTATTTTTTTATGTGGATATTTTTTTAATATCTTATATTTGCAATTTCCACATGGACCAAATACCTCATTACATTTTGTTACATCATGTAAAAATATCGGACTAACATCATTACCATCAAAATCAAGTCGGTTAGCGTATATTTTATCTTTATAGTTAATTCCTTCTTTTTTTAAAGTAAGTTTAATATATTCCAAAAATCCCCCACTAACAATTGCAAAATTAAGATCTCTATTTTTGATATTCCTATAAAATATTTTGAAATATGGATCTAAGTTGATATTATTTTCTATAAAAGTTAAAAACTCTTGCTTATTTAAATCAAGTCGGCTGTAATGTTGTTTTAAAGCCTCACGATCACATATTAAGTTTTTTTTAAGTTCGTCTTCTATAATATATGAATATTGATCACCGTATTTTTCAAATATTTCATTATTCGTATCTTGAATTGAGATTGTCCCATCAAAGTCACTTAAAATAATGTAATCCGAAGATTTTTTTTCTAGTTCAAATTTA
This sequence comes from Halanaerobiales bacterium, assembly GCA_018334565.1. Classification (GTDB taxonomy): domain Bacteria; phylum Bacillota; class Halanaerobiia; order Halanaerobiales; family M55B127; genus M55B127. The sequence continues at coordinate 13,402 of JAGXLU010000028.1, forward strand.
TCCATGAATCTAATCCTTCAGGTTGATCAGGGTTTATATTGCTTTTAACTGCTTTATAATATGCAAGTAACTGATTAATAACAATAAAATAGATACCTCTTATGGGATAGTCAACTTCTGGAAATTCAATATGTAAATCTGAGTTGATTAACTTTTCTCTACTTAAACCATTATTCAAAACATAAGCATTCTTTGCTTTTAAATCTTTAATTAATTCTTTTTGATATTCTTTACCATAAGGACTATTGGCCATTACTATTAATGATTTATCATTTACTAAAACCATTGGACCATGCCTCACATCTAAAAGGTGATTATAATATGAATTTATTCTGGCTATTTCCTTATAGGCTAAAGAAGCTTCACTTGCTATACCCTGAAGGGAAGAATCTGCTAATACAAATACATTTTCGAAATCAAATTGATCTACAACTTCTTCCAATCTTCTTTTATTATCATCTAAATAAATATTACCATAATCAATTGTTTTTTTGATATCATCTTTAAATGAAAGATCATTATTTATTATATTAATTAATAACAAACTAGCTGTATATAGATTAGTAACAGTCCTGGTCTGACAAACACTTTCATCATAAGCCCATGGTAATTCAATATTAAGATCCGCTATTTTAGATAATTCAGAATCTGTTTTCGCACTTATGGATATACAAGGGGAATTGTATTTTTCCTTTACCTTTTTCACTGCCAAGAGTACTTCGGTGGTGCTGCCTGATCTAGAAGGTGCAACTAAAAGAGTATTCTCAAGATAATTCTTATAATGAGGAAAATTTAACATCAAATCACCAGCTACTAGGGCATTCGCATTCATATTAAGCTTTGTCTTTGTGATTATTTCTGATGATTCGCAAATCAAATAGGAAGATCCACTACCTAAAAATGTTATAGAATCAAAAACATTCTCATCAAAAAACTTACTAAACTTATCTTGATTTTCATTAAAGTAATTATATGTATTGTTTAATGCTTTGAATTGACTAAAGATTTCTGTTTCAGTCTTATATTCCATTTTTACTCATCCTTTCATAATTTATTATATTGTAATGTTATTATGACATATTTTTGTAAAATTTTTACTTTTCTAGTACAACATGGTACTTAAATTTATCACCTCTGGCTACACTTTTAGTATATTCTATTATTTGATCACTACTATTATAGGTAATACGCTCTAACAATATAGCTGGCGCGCCTTCAATGTAGTTTAATTTTTCAGCTTCATCTTTTTCCATTAAAGTAGGCCTAAAAATTTCTTCTGCTTTAGAAAATGTAACACCGAATTCCTCTATTAATATAGTGTAAAGTGGGTTGATTTCCAAATTTTCCTTTGTAATACCTTTAAATAAATTGTAGGGAATGTATGTTGTTTCAAGCATCATTGGCTCATCATCTGCTAATCTAAGACGAGTAAATTTATATACCTTTTGATCTTTACTAATAGCAAGAGTTCTTGCAATTTTTTTATTGGGAACGGTTATATCAAATTTCAACACTTTTGAGGTGGGAGTCTTTCCTAATTTTTTCATTTCATCTGTGAAGCTATAAAACTTTAATAAATCCTGTTGATATCTTTTAGGTGAAACAAAGGTACCCTTGCCCTGTACTTTATATATGTAATCTTCATTTTCAAGTTCCTTTAATGCCTGTCTCACAGTTGCTCTACTTATATTGTACTTTTCACATAATTCTTTTTCAGTGGGCAACTTGTCATTTTCTGTTAGCTTTCTATTTTCTATCATTTTAATTAATATCTGTTTTAATTGATAATATAAAGAAAGGGGATTCTCTTTATCTATTTTCTCGACCATCTAAATCACTTCCAATCAACAATAATTGTCATGTTATTATAACAAATTTTCTAACTCTATTTTATCAAGTACATTATGTTTTGTCAAGATTTTGAATATTTAATTAATAATTTTTGAGTATTTCTAGATTGTAAAAATAAACGGTATCGAAATTACTTAAGGACAAAAAATAAGTTATGAAGAAATTAAAAAAAATGAAATTAGAATTTGTATTATGTATGAATTGAAAAAAAGAAATTAACTGTTAATCAAAATTTCATTATTTAGACAGTCCAGCTCTGCATATTGAGGTAACCCATCTTTGTAACAAATATTAACTTCTCCTTTTATCAATGGAAGTACATAGTCTTTATACTTTTCATTAATTTGATTTTTATCTTCTTCTATGTACTTGTTTGGCAATACTTTTACTTTATTAGCAATATTTCCTACAGGAGTTTCTATATATTCAACTTTATACGGATTGTTTGACAGTCTCTTAATAGAAATCATTGTGCCTGTTTTTCCTTCTATTGCAGCTTCAGCAGCCTTCACACCTAAAATATAGGCCTCCTCTGCATCTCTTTTTGATACACAGTGAGCTGCTGCTCGCTGCATAACATCAAGCTTAATGGCTTTTACACGATCACATAAATTCCCTTTAATAAAGGGGGCAAGCATAGGCGCTGCTCCTCCTAATTTTTTATGCCCAAAATGATCGTGAGTTGTACTTTTACCCACAGAAATATAATTGTTATGTTTATCTTTTATGCCTTCTGACACAACAACTACTACTGCCTTTTGTTCCTTCATCTTCTTTTCAATATCCTTAATAAATTTATTTATACTAAATTCTATCTCTGGTACATAGATATAATCAGGAGTTGATAATTTATCATTAGAAGCTAGCATACTTGAAGCTGCTAACCATCCACTTTCACGGCCCATAACTTCTACAATATGTACATTTTTAATATCATATACTCTACTATCTCTGGCAATTTCCATTACTGAAGTAGCAATATATTTAGATGCACTCCCATAACCAGGACAGTGGTCTGTTTCTAATAAATCGTTATCAACAGTCTTAGGAATACCAATTATTTTAATATCAATGCCTTTTTCTTTTGCATATCTGTTTAACTTATAAACAGTATCCATAGAATCATTACCGCCAATATAAAATAAAAAACCAATTTTCAATTCATTTAACAACTTAAATAATTTAACATAATCTTCATCATTGTCATTATAATCCACAATCTTATACCTTGAAGTGCCAAGAACTGATGAGGGTGTATATTTTAATAATCTTAACTCTTGGCTACTCTTTTGACTTAAATCAACTACTTGACCATTTAATAAACCTTGAATCCCATATCTCATACCATATATATTATTAAAATATTTTGATTCTTTTGCAACATCTATTACCCCTTTTAAACTGGCGTTAATTACAGCTGTCGGACCACCTGATTGACCAATCAAACAGTTTTTCAACATGTTTACCTCCCCAGATTAAATTTTAAAAAATTTATACCTCATATTATAATTATACTATTTATCTAAAAAATATCCAATTTAATAACACCTTTTTATACAATATAATATAAAGTACTTTCTCGGTTGGCCTAATGTACCTTAAATATCTGGTATAAATACAAAAAATTCGTACTTCAGCAGCCATTAAAGTAACATAAACTGCTTTATTTAAGACCACTTTGTTTTGACTTCAATAAAGATAATATTAATTATGCAAAAATCATGATTGGTATTCTAGTAACAACGGTAAACAAGATAGTTAAGTTAACTAATAAGAGATCAGTTTTATTTTAAAAATGACAAAATAATTAATATAAATAAATTAGTTATCCGTTTTTTGCTGTTATTAATTTTCTTGAATCACACTTTTTAAATCCTCATCAAGCCATTCATTAGTTATAATTGCCTCTCCAATATTTTTGGGTAAAATCATCGGAATCTTATTTTGATATGATTTCTTATCCTTTCTAATTGCTTTTAAAACCTGATCAGCTTTTATTTTTTTCGGAATTAAGGTAGGCAAACCTACTTTGCTTAATAAAGTAATCAACCTATCTATTATACTATAATCCAATAAACCCATTTTATGAGCAAGTTTACAATTATAAACCATCCCGATAGCAACAGCTTCCCCATGTTTATATTCTTTGTAATCTGTTATGATCTCTAAGGCGTGACCGATAGTATGACCAAAATTTAATATTTTCCTGTATCCATTCTCCTTTTCATCTTCTTTGACAACTCTTCCTTTTAATATACAGGATCCCTTTAGTAATTGAATTAAATTTGATGGTTTTAAATCCGAAAGCATAGATAAATTGTTTTCAATATAATTATAATAATCTTTATCAAGTATCATTCCGTGTTTTATAACCTCTGCCATGCCTGAATTAATCTCTGCTTTTGGTAGAGTTTTTAAAGTAGAAACATCAGTCAAAACAAATTCTGGATGATAAAAAGTACCGATCAGATTTTTTCCGGCTTCATGGTTAACAGCAACCTTACCCCCCACACTGCTATCAACCTGAGCTAGTAAAGTAGTTGGAATCTGTACAAATTTAATCCCCCGCATATAAGTAGCCGCAACAAATCCAGCCAGATCACCCACAACTCCTCCTCCTAAACTAATTAAGAGTGAACTTCTATCCATTTGGTGTTCAAGTAAATTATTATAGAATTTACTTGCATTTAATAAGTTTTTATTTTCCTCCCCGGCAGGCAAAAGCTCATAATCAGGTTTTAATTGTGACTCTTGCAAGCTATTAATTAATCTATCACCGTAGATGTGAAATACATTTGTATCAGAAATAACAAAGGTCCTAACTGTATCAGGTAATAAGTTTTTGATTAACTTTCCTGCTTGTTTTAAATTTTGGCTACCAATTATTATAGGATAATTATCATTTCTCAAATTTATTTTTACCTCATAACTCATCATAATCACTTCCTTAATAATTCTGTATATATCTTTGATAACTCTTGTGGTTATTTGTTATTTCTTTCATGCTATCACCACCAAATTTGTCAGTAAAAGCCTTGGCTAAAACTGAAGCTACTACACCTTCCCCCACAATACTGGCTGAAGGTACTGCACAAACATCAGCCCTTTCTTTGCTCGCAAAACATTCCTTTTTATTATCAAGATCAACAGAATGGAGCGGATTTTTTAAGGTGGGAATTGGTTTCATCACTATACGCATTATCAGAGGTTGCCCATTTGTTATTCCACCTTCAAAACCCCCAGCTCTATTTGTTTTTCTATAAAATTTTCCACCTGATTTTTCTTTTTGATAATAAATTTTATCATGTACTTTTGAACCGGGGAGGCTCGCCATATCAAATCCCGCTCCAAACTCTATACCTTTGATAGCCTGAATACTTATCAGAGCTTGGGACAGTTTTGCATCTAACTTTTTATCCCAATGTATATGGCTGCCTAATCCTACATTTACACCAAAGACAATAATTTCTATAACTCCCCCTACAGAATCACCATTAGCTCTCCATCTATCAATTAATTCTCTCATCTTCTTTTCCTTCTTATGATCACCACAGCGCAGTTGTGAATTCTCTACTCTCTGAAAATAGCTATCCATATCATCATCTAAATTTGAATAATTAGCGGTTTTTACTTCGCCTATCTGAACTACATGACTTTTTATGTCGTAACCAAATTGTTTTAAAAATTGTTTACAAACAGCCCCTACAGCTGACCGGACTGCCGTTTCACGCGCACTGCTCCGCTCCAGAATATTCCTTATATCTTTAAAATTATATTTTAAGGCGCCCGATAAATCAGCATGCCCCGGTCTTGGTGTAGTCATTTTCTTTTGTTGGCCTTGAACTTTTTTCTTATCTGGCTCTATGGCCATAATTTTCTGCCAGTTTTGCCAGTCTTTATTCTCTATTATTAGAGTTATAGGACTACCCAGAGTTAAACCATGTCTAACTCCTGATTTTATCTGTACCCTATCTTCCTCTATCTCCATCCTTCCTCCTCGTCCATAACCCTGCTGGCGCCGGATTAATTCTTCATTTATCATCTCTGATCTTATAGAAAGACCAGAAGGAACATCTTTAATTATAGCTATAACTGCCTGTCCATGAGATTCTCCTGCTGTAAAATAATCAAACATCATTTCCCCCCCACTTCGTTTTTCAAAAAGATATCTTGCCTGCCTATACAATGAGTTATGAAAAAACTTAATTTATTTGATCACTGTCTCCTTCTATCTTTATTTTTTTATTTTTAATTTTGCTTGCCCTATTAAAATAATCTAATAATCCTTGTTGATCCTCTCTAGACAATAATAACTTAAGCTGAGATATTTCATCTATAAATTCATGTAATATTTGTTCCAACTTTTCTTGATTAGAAAGGCAGATATCCACCCACATCTTTGAATTACTTCCAGCTATCCGAGTTGTATCTTTAAAACCACCACCAGCCAGTTCTAAAATCTGTTCATAATCATCATTCTTAGAAATGAAATTAACCAGCGCAGAACTTACCAAGTGAGGTAGGTGGCTTATATAACCAACCTTCCAATCATGTTCTTTTTCTCCCAAAATCCTGACAATGGCCCCAATACTATTTAATAAATCTACAAAATTTGATAACCTATCTGAATGATAATCTTTCGGATTTATAGGTACAAGTATAAAAGGAGAATCTTGAAAAAGAACCGGACTGCTCCATCTTATTCCCCATTTTTCTGAACCAGTCATCGGATGTCCACCGATAAAAGAAAGATCCGGACGCTCTTTCATTATTTCTTTTGCCTTATTTATAATCTTCTCCTTAGTACTACCCACATCTACAAGCAAGCAGTTCTCCGGTGCATGAAGTTTCAATTTTTCCAATATGTTACTAACTTCACCTACAGAAACAGCAATTATAATCAAATTTGCATTAGTAATTCCTTTATTAATATCTTCAAAACCATCATCAATGATTCCTCTTTTTATAGCTATTTTTAATGAATCTGGATTGATATCAACACCCACAATTCTTGAACAAATATCTGCTTCTTTAATAGCTGCGGCAAAAGAACCACCAATTAAACCAGTCCCAATTATTGTTATTTGATTAAATAATACCATTAGAAACAACTCCAGGACAGTATACTTTTCTCTCCAGTACATCAGCAATTTTGGTAATCTCATACATCATATTCTGGAAATTCTTTGGAGTAAGGGATTGCTGCCCATCAGAAAGAGCATCCTCAGGCTGAGGGTGAACTTCCACAATCAAACCATCTGTCCCACAAGCAACAGCTGCTCTGGCCATAGGAGTAACTAATTTCCACTTTCCAGTACCATGGCTGGGATCAACTACAATCGGTAAATGACTTAATTTATGAATTAAAGGCACTGAACTTAAATCAAGTGTATTCCGCGTTTTTTCTCCAAAAGTTCTGATACCTCTCTCACATAATATGACCTGATGATTGCCTTCCTTCATAATATATTCTGCTGCTAACAGCCATTCTTTAATTGTTGAAGCAAAACCCCGTTTTAGCATAACCGGTTTATTAATCTTACCTACTGCCTTAAGAAGAGAATAATTTTGCATATTTCTTGCCCCTATCTGCAGAATATCTGCATAATGACAAACCATTTCCATATCTTCTCTATTCATTAGCTCGGTGATTATCTTCAATCCAGTCTTTTGTTTGGCCAGAGCCATTAACTTTAATCCCTTTTCTCCAAGTCCCTGAAAAGAATAGGGCGAGGTCCGTGGCTTATAAGCCCCTCCCCTTAATATTTTGGCTCCTGCATCTCTAACAGCAATAGCTGTTTTTATAATTTGCTCCTCGTTTTCCACAGAACAAGGGCCAGCCATTACTATTATTTCTTCTCCTCCAATTTTAATACCATCTATATCTATCACAGACTTTTCCGGTTTAAAATCTCTGCCCGTTAATTTATATGAATCGAGAATTGAGATAACCTTCTCTACTCCATCCATGGCCTCTATTTTCATCTTCATTGTTTCCTTATCTTTCTTTTCTCCTATAACTCCAATTATAGTTCTGTGAACCCCTTTAGATAGGTGTACTTTAAAATCAACACTTTCCAGTTTGTTAACAATATGATCCAATTGTTTCTGTGAACTATGTGTTTTCATTACAACAATCATTTTTTTCACCCCTTGTTAATAATACATCCTTTAATGCAGAAATTAATTTTTTGTTTTCATCTTCACGACCAATCGTTACTCTAATCCAATTCGATAAACCAAAAATATTTCCTGGTCTAATAATTATTCCTCTGTTTAATAATTTATGAAAAATTACATCAGCTTTTATTCCAGTATTAATTAATATGAAGTTACCCTGGGTTGGTATATATTCGAGCAATAAATCTTCTAAAGACTGATAAAGAAAAATTTTACCTTCTTTATTTTTATTCTTACACTTCTGAACATGTTTCTGATCAGATAGGGCAGCTTCTGCCGCCTCTTGGGCAAGTGTATTTACATTAAATGGACTTCTTATTCGATTTAATAAATCAATAATTTTTGAATTACCTAGCCCATAGCCAACTCTTAAGCCAGCTAGACCATATATCTTGGAAAATGTCCTTAATAAGATTAAGTTAGGATATCTATTAAAAGATTTTAACCCATCAAAGTAATTAGGATTAGTTACATATTCATAATAAGCTTGATCGATTACAACCAGGACATCAGAAGGCACCTTATCTATGAACTCTTCAATTTGCCTTTTAATAGTTATTGTCCCAGTAGGATTATTTGGATCACAGATAAAAATAACTTTTGTCTTTTCAGTAACTGCAGCTGCCATCCTATCTAAATCATGAACATAATCTTCAGTCAATGGTATTTTTATACTTTTACCTCCCCTGGATTTAACTGCAAGCCTATATTTTATAAAGGTGGGATCAGCATAAATCACTTCCTCACCTTCCTCAACAAACAAAGACATAATCAAATCAATTATTTCATCGGAACCATTACCAATAAATATTTTATCCCTTGATAAATTATAGAAATTAGCCAGAGCTTTTTTTAAACAACTACAATCACTATCCGGATATTTATAAAATCTTTTTTTGCTTTTATGTATCATATTTTTTATCTCTCGGGAGTGCCCCCAAGGATTTTCATTGGAAGACATTTTAATAACACTATCCAATTCATACTCATCTTTGATGTCTTCTAGCCCCTTGCCTGGTTGATACTTTTTTAAATCCTTAACACTATTTTTTACCCTGTCAAATAAGGTTTTTACCATTACTTTTATCTCCTTTCAGATCTTGGTGATAAACTTAAATTATACAATCGAGACACCTACAACAACTTTCATTAACTAGTACTAGCCATTTTCTATATAACTCAAATCATGTCTCTAACTAGCTGTTTATTAAAAATAAAAAGTCTGTTAATATTGGCTTCACATAATTGCCTAATGAGAACAACCCAAATAGGAATTATCGCCACAATAAATTTTATATACAAAAATTAAAAAAAAGCCGTTCCCTCACAGGACGACTTAACGCGGTACCACCTGAATTAACCTGTTATAACAAATATCACAGGTTATCTCTGTTGGAAGCTAACACTTCCTCACCGAGTAACGACGGAATACGGAAAAGCTTACTAATAATTCAGCTCACAACTCCAAGGTGTATTTCAACCACAGAAAATTACCAGGTTCCAGCACCCCTGGCTCTCTCTAAATTCTCAGTGCCTACTATTCCCCTTCATAGTTTTTAAAATATTAAGTTTAAATTTATTAAATCAATTATATATCAATCTGATAGTTGTGTCAACTGTTTGAGTCGCATTTTCATAAAAATGAATATTGCAAGACTCAATACAAGTTTTTTCTCTTATTCACAATTATTGAAAATTAAACTTTTTTCAATTTATAATACTGATAATATTTGCTCAAATTCAGGAAAAGATGTATGGATGTTCTGGCTATTTTTAATAGTAATTTCATTATCTGCTAAAAAGCCAAGTATAGTCAGGGACATAGCAACACGGTGATCACCAAAACTATTAACCTCTATTCCTCCTTTTATGCTATTAGGACCCCGAATAATCATGCCATCATCTAATGCCTCTATATTCACATTTAGACTTGATAATTGAGAAACCATGGCTTTAATACGATCGGTTTCTTTAACTCTAAGTTCTCGGGCATCTTTAATTATAGTTTCACCCTCGGCTTGACTTGCCATAATAGATATCGCAGGTATTTCATCAATTAAAGTTGGAATGATATCTCCTGAGATTTCTGTTCCCTTGAGCTCAGAGCTTCTGACCACAAGGTCTGCAATAGGTTCACCACTTATTTCTCGCCTGTTCTTTATTTCTAGATCTCCTCCCATCTTATTAACAACCTCAATGAATCCACTCCTGGTTGGATTTATCCCGATATCTTTTAGAATTATTTCGCTGTTTTGAGTTATCAACCCGGCGACTATGAAAAATGCAGCTGAAGAAATATCCCCGGGGACCTCTATATCTTGTGCATCAAAATCCCTCTTACCCACTTTAGGCAAATATGTTACGTGCCCCTTTTTTTTAATATCAACACCCAAACCAGCTAGTAAACGCTCCGTATGGTCGCGCGAAAGGGCAGGTTCTATTATCTTTACTTGCTGATCAGTTTGTAAACCAGCCAACAAAATTGCTGACTTTACCTGAGCACTTGCAACTGGTAATTTGTATTCTAAACCTTTAAGAGTACTACCTTTTATACTCAAAGGAGCATACTTATTACATCTCGCCCATATCTTTGCTCCCATTTTACTTAAGGGTTGTATAATCCTATCCATTGGTCTTAAGCGAAGTGAAACATCTCCATTAAGTACTGTATAAAATTTTTGGGTAGCGAGGAGACCTGTTAATAATCTCATTAATGTGCCCGAATTTCCACAATCTATTACATTATGTGGTGCCTTCAAACCCCTTATCCCAACACCATTAACTATATACTCACCCCTCTTAATCCTCTCTATTTCAACCCCCATATTTTGAAAAGCTTGGATGGTTTTTAGACAGTCTTCACTTTCCAAAAATCCTTTTATTCTTGCTTTGCCCCTGGCCAGAGAACTTAATATTATAGAACGATGGGATATAGATTTATCTCCTGGAATATCTATTTCTCTTCTTATGTTTTGCTTTTTATTTGTCTGTATATGCATTTAAAGCCTCCTTAAACTTGATTTTAAATGGAAAATAAACTTTCAATCTTAAGCATTAAATTTTTCAAAATAAAAAAATATATTCCATAACCTAGTGAATAAAAGTTTGCTAAATTTTGGATAATTAAAACTTAATAAAAGTAAAAATTAAAGAAAAAGTTTTAAAATAACATTTCATTTTTTAGAAGCATCATAATATTTTAATATATATACTGCCACTATAATATCCACATTTGTCGGATACTGAGTTATAAGGTATATAATAGAATTCAGTAGGTACTCAAATGGGAAAAGAAGGTATTACAGTGAAGAATTCAAACGTGTGATGCAGTCGAACTGTGTTTTAATTCTAATAAAACTATCAAAGCAGTAGCTGAAAATCTAGGTACCAGTTCATATAATCTCTCCAAATGGAAACGAGATTACAGTAATAAAGGG
>JAGXLU010000006.1 GCA_018334565.1 Halanaerobiales bacterium
TTAAAAAAAGTTACTCTTTAATTCTGCGCCTCTACCCCACCTTAGCAAAGATGAGGTAATTTCTGATATTTAATTTTAAATTAGTATATAATAGATATTTATTACTGTCAAGTATTTTGACTTATTATATTAGCTCTGATTATGAACTTTAGATTAATTCGCTGGCTATTTTAGCAATTTCTGATCTCTCTCCCTTTAGAAGCATGATATGACCAGCAATCTCTACTTTATAAAAATGATTGGCTACATGTGACAGTCCATTATTGACTTTATTTAGATAGGGATTATCAATTTGAAAGGGATCACCTGTTAAAATTATCTTAGAATTTTTGCCTACTCTTGTTAAGATAGTTTTGACCTCATGTTTAGATAGATTCTGGGCTTCATCGATTATAATATATTGATTTGGGATTGACCTTCCCCTAATATAAGTGAGGGCCTCAATCTGAATAAAATCATTTTCAATTAACTGATCGATAGATAAATAAGAACCTTTATTGTTGTGAATAATTAAATTAAGATTATCTAATATTGGCTGCATCCATGGTTCCAGTTTTTCTTCAACAGATCCAGGTAAAAAACCAATATCCTTACCCATAGGTACTACAGGCCTTGCAATTAAAACCCTATCGTATTTTTTATCATTAATGACTTTCTGTAAACCAGATGCTAAAGCAAGTAGAGTCTTGCCTGTACCTGCTTTGCCTGAAACTGTTACAACTTTTATATCGTCGTTCAGTAAAAGTTCAATAGCAAATTTTTGTTCCCGATTTAAGGGAACTATACCCATCGGTGATTTTTTATCAAAAATGAGGGGCACTATATTTTCCCCATCAAATCGTCCTAAAGCACTTTTCTGGCTCTTATCATATGTGGATAGCTGAACCATCTGGTGTACAAAAAGTTTATCAAATTCACCATCTATTTTATTAGGACTTAATTGTTTATTGGAATAGAATTCATCAATAATTTCACGTTTGGTTTTTATTTCTGTAAATCCATCATAAAGCTCTTCGCCATTTATGCCATCGCCTTTATGATCTTTTGCATCAACATCAAAGGCATTGGCAATTAATCTCAAATTGATATCATTGGAAACCATGATAACTTTTTTATCCTCATTATCTTCTTTTAATTTTATAGCCGCAGATAAAATTCTGTTATCAATTTTAGTAGCACTGAGATGAGGTGGAAGCCTTAATTCTTTTTTGTCAATTAATATTTTCAGACAACCTCCGTTTTCTAATTTTATGCCTTTATTTAGTTTGCCTTTTTCACTGAGACCATCTAAAATTCTAGATGTTTCCCTAGCATTATAACCTATATCGGAAGTTTTATGCTTTTGATCATCTAGCTCTTCTAAAACTGCCAGTGGGATTATAACTTCATTGTCCTGATAATCAAAAATTGCCCCAGGATCATCAAGCAAAACATTTGTATCTATTACATATATTTTTTTCATCTGCTGCTCCTTTCTTTTTACCATAGTTTTAATTTGGTATCATCTTGAAATTTTCTTATCAATTTATTGCCCTGTAAAGTCTGAATGACAAACTCAGCTGCAAATACTTTAGAACCTTCAGCTAAATGTCCTCCATAACAATTTCCTTCTCGATCTGCCAAAATAATATGGGCATGAATAAACGGTTTTCCTTCTAATATAGATATATTACCTATGCAGCTCACTATTTCCAATGCCTGGTCAAACTCTTTATATTTATATTCAAATTTATCTTGATCATAATATTCTATTCTAGCTTTTTGAACTGCTCCGATCACTTTTATACTTGCAGCTTCAATATTATTCTGTTGAACAATATTAGTGAGCTCTTTTAAAAGATCATCATTTTTTTCTAATCTACCCATATAGATATCGCTTGATTTGAAATTTTTCAACATATTATCACTCCTCAGATAATTTGCTCTTTATCCTTGCTAAATTGATTTCAGCCTTTTTATAATCAGGATCAACTGAGAGTGCTTTATTGTAATAATTGAAAGCCTCTTCATATCGTGTAAGATTCTCATAAATTACACCTGCATTATTATAGACATAGGGTTCAAAAGGATCTAATTCTAGTGCTTTCACTATATATTTTTCAGCTTCTTTAAATTTACCTATATGAATATATGCCAGGCTTATATTGTTATATACATATAAATTATCATCATTTAATTCGATGGCTTTTTTGAAATTATCTATGGATTCTTCATATTCCTGTTTATCCAGCTCAATTAAACCCAGTAAATTATAGACCTGTTCGTCAATAGGTTTATATTTTTTAGCTTTTGTCAATAAATCATGAGCCATATCTTTTTCGTTGTTGTTGTAATGAGCACGTGCTAAATTCACAAGCAAATTATATGAGTCGCCTTTTATCTTTCTAGCATAATTAAAAGAACTAATTGCTAAGTCAAACTGCTGTAATTCTGTATAACTAAGACCTAAATAAAAGTAAGATAGGTAACTATCATTATTTTCTGCTGCATAGTCAGTTAGATAATCTATTGCATTTTGATAACTTCCTTTATTATATTCCTCTATCCCCATTTCCAGAAGATCCTCTGCTTGTAGTGAGAAAGAAAAAATCAAGATCATGACAAATACTAATAAGAATATCTTTTTTATTTTTAACAAATTAATCAGCCTCCTTTGATTTGATTTTGATAATATTTACAATAAGACTTTAATGTACATCCTTGACAATAAGGATTACGTGCTTTACAAACTTCTCTACCATGAAATATTAACCAATGATGAAATTTAGACCAATAGTTTTCTGGAACCACTTCCATTAAAGTTTTTTCCACCTGATCTGTTTTATCAGTATTTACTATACCCAGTCTGTTGGCTACTCTAAAAACATGGGTATCTACAGCTATAGTATTCTGTTTAAAGGCATTTGCTAAAACCACATTGGCAGTTTTGCGCCCTACTCCAGGTAGGTTCATTAATTTTTCTCGGCTTTTCGGTACCTCATTTGAATATTTGTTGATGATCATCTTACTGCTTTCTATAATATATTTGCTCTTATTTTTATAAAGACCAATAGATTTGATTTCTTTTTCTAGTTCTTCATAACTTAATTTAGCAAAATCTTCGGCCTTTTCAAATTTATTAAATAACTTTTCAGTCACCTTATTAACCTGTACATCTGTGGTTTGAGCAGACATTATGGTTGCAATAAGAAGCTGAAACGGGGTCATAAATTTTAAAGCAGTCTCTGGCTTGGGGTATTTTTTAGAGAAGTATTCTATTATTTTACCAAGATTTTTGTACATATTACAACTCCTTTCTGGAAATTTTACAAAATAAATGTTAGAATAATTACTGTACATCTAAAAAAAGTATATCACAATATATATTTTTTTTAAATTAAGGAGGCCATAATTTTGAACATTGGAATTGATATAGATGGTGTTGTTACAAAAGAAAAAAAAGGACAAGAAAATATATGGTTGAGAGCCCTAAACAATTATTTTTCTAAAAAAATAATTAGAAAAAAAGATGTATATGACTTTAAGAGGGCTTATGACCTTCCATTGGAAGACTTACAAGAATTTTTAAATCAAAAATTATATGATGTCTATTCTAGTGTTGATATAGCTGACAATGCTAAAGAAACTATAGATCATCTTATAAAGAATGGACACACAATATATTTGATTACAGCCAGACATCAGGAATTTAGACCCCTAACTATCAAGTGGCTTCAACAACATGATGTTAACTACAATTACTTATTTCATGAACATAACAAAGCAGATCTGGCAGTAGAAAAAAACATAAAGCTTTTTATAGAAGATAATCAGTCTAATACAGCTCAATTGTTGGAAAAAAACATCCCTGTTATCCTTGTTGACAAATATCACAATCAAAATATCAAAGAACAAAAAAAATTATTGAGAGTAAATAACTGGTTAGAAATTCAAAGTACTTTAAAAACATTACTGCCTAGTTTAATCAAGCAAGATTCAACATCTTAAATAAAAGATCATTTCTTATATACACTACCCCCAATAAACTCTCTTAAAATAGATGTTTTTGGTATATCATCAGAAGGCATGTTTTTGAAGTTGGCTAATACCTCCAAGAGTCTTTTGGCCTCATAATAATATTTGTTATCATTATTAATCCCTTCTAAAAGATCTACAGCACAGTTTTTTAGAACTGCCATTTCATAAATTAGAGCTGAATTGAACATTACATCAGCATTCTCCTGATAAGGATAAATGTTGTTCTCTTCACCTTTTCTTACCCTCCCCCACATACCTAGGGTATCATAAGCAGAATGCCCCCTATATAAATTATCTCTGACAATTCTTCTGATCAATCGTGTATCAGAAGTAGGTATTCTATTTTGTTTATCTATATTTAATTGGGTTAAAGCGCTCACAAATATCTTGTATTTGTGATCTTCAGGAATAATTTCTGTTAACTTATTATTTAAACTGTGTATACCCTCAATTAAAATCGGCTGATCAGAACTCAATTTAATTACATTATTACTTTCTTCTCTAATGCCTTTTTTGAAGTTAAACTTGGGTAAACGTACTTTTTCACCTTTCATCAATCTGACCAGATGATCATTAAATAATTCTAAATTAATTGCATGTATAGATTCAAAATCAAAGTTTCCATCTCCATCTAAAGGTGTTTTATCTCTATTAACAAAATAATCATCAGTAGAGATTGAAAAAGGCTTTAAGCCATTGATTCTCAGTTGAGTGGAAAGTCTTTTGCTAAAGGTTGTCTTGCCTGATGAAGAAGGACCAGCAATTAAAATAATCCTCTCAATTTTTTTGTGGGCTTCTATTTGATCAGCTATATTTGCAATATATTTCTCATGAAGTCCTTCTGAAATTCTTATCAGTTCTCCATAATTATTTGTCTCTATCTTTTCATTTAAATCAGGTACAAAACCAACTCCTAATATATCGCCTAACTTCTCATAATCATAAAATATATCAGATAATTTCGGCTGATCAACAAAATTATTAATCTGATCAGGTTTATGAATAGATGGGTATAATAAAACAAAACCAGGAAAATGATAATGCAGTTTAAATTTATCCAAATAACCAGTCTTAGGTACCACAGGATAATAATGATAGTTATAATAACCATCAATTTCATATAGCTTAACTTCACTTAATTTTTTTTGTTTAATGATCCTTATTTTTTCTTGATTTCCCTGTTCATCAAGCAAAGATATTGCTTTTTGACTGGATATTAAATGCCTTTTTATTTCATAATTTTGTTCAACTAACTTTTGCATTTTATCTACTATTTGTTCTAAATCATATTTGCTCAAAACATTATCATCGTTTAATTCACAATATATACCATTACTCAAGGAATGTTCAATATTTAATATTTCATCATCATAAATTTCATAAACTGCTTTTGCCATTAAAATAAAGAGACTTCTCTTATATATCATGTTTCCCACTGGTGTATTATTATATATAAATTCAACTTCACAGTCTTTTTCTATCTCATAATTAAGATCAAATATGTCATTATTTATTTTAATGCCCATTACATTATCTTTATGATTTATTTTTAGTTCTGACAATAAATCGATGGTTTTTATTTTATGCATAATACTATATTTAGTATTATTATAATAAATCTCTGGCATAATCTCACTTCCTTTTAATTATATTATCAATATCTATTTCTTTTTCTTGATCTATTTTCCCTTTAATATGCTCTAAATTAAAACCCAATCTCAGATAAGTTTGATATGCATAATGTCTTATAATTTTTGATCTGTCATCCATTTTTTCCACTATTAACTTTTTATATTTTTCATTTTTTAATCCCAAGTTTCCCAATACAATTAAAGCATTCCTTTGAATTATTCTCGTACCCCTCCAGCTTAATGCACTGGAAGTCCAACTGGGCGGAAACCCCTTTCTATTATAATTCAATATTTCTACTATATTTCCTCCAATTTTAGCCTCAAAAGCAGGATGTAGATCTCTGGGTATATTGTTATTATATGGACAGTTTATCTGACATTCATCACATCCCCATATACAGTTTCCCATCATCATCTCTTCTTCTTTTTTAAGAATCCCTTTTATTTGAGTTAAATTACTACGACAGGTTCTATAATCTAAATAATAAGGAGTATGTAAAGAATTTGTTGGACAGTTATCCATACATTGAGTACAATCTTCACAATTATTTTTAGATTTTTCATTATAAACAAGCTTCTTATTAATAAAAATCTCCCCTAAAAAAATATAGGAGCCGAAGTTTTCATTAATAAGGAGCGTATTTTTACCAATCCATCCCAGTCCAGCCTGTTGAGCCAGAACTTTTTCCAAAACGGGACCATTATCTATATAATAACTATATTTAATGTCTTTATATATTTTTTTTAAATATTTCAGACCCTCTTGAATCATTTCTGCCATGACTTTATGATAATCTCTTCCACGAGTATAACTGGAGATGAAGCCTCTTGTATCATTGTTTTGACTGCTGGCATAGGATAATCCCACAACTATAACTGTCTCCAACCATGGATGCAACTTTTTAGGATGTAAAACACTATTTAAATCACTATGCATAAAGGGTGGAAGATCATCTCTTGAGGCTCTTTTTTTGAAATTTTCAGTTAATTTATTGTCTAAGTAAGGTTTGCTAAAACCTATCAAGTCAAATCCTAGCTCCTTAAACTTTATTTTTATCTGAGCACTTTTAGACATAAAACCACTTCTTTTTTATAATTAATTTAAAAAGAGGCCCAAAAACTTGGACCTCTATATAATAAGTTAGTCTTCTTTTTTTCTCGATTTCATGGCCCTTCGTAAAGTAACAAAAAGCCCTCCATATAAAACAACACAAGCAAAAATCAACATTACTATAGCAGATCCACTCATTATATTACTCCCTTCTAAATACTTTACTTTTTAATCGTTTTAATCTTCAATACCTTTTTGACGGGATATTATATATGAAGCAACAGCTAAAAAGCCTACTACTCCAATCCAGCCTCCGTAGACTAGATATTTTAATTCATAACCGCCATATTGAGTTCCAATATCTGTAATAAATGCATTTACTAACAATACAGCAAGTACAATCGGGATTATAAATTTAATCATTACATTCCACCAATTGCCGAATTGATATTCAGAAACCGAATTGAAATAACTTCGTAATTCATCCGGTTCGTAAAACCAACCTATAATAACTGCTTCAGCCAAGCCTGCTACGACAAGTCCATAAGTATTAACATAATGATCTACAATGTCCAGCCAATATAACCCACCTTTTGTAGCAAATAATAAACCAACTACAAAAAGGAAGATACTATAATAGAGAGTAACTTTCTTTTTACTTCCTCCCCATTTATCTTTTAGGCCCGCCACACCAGCTTCAACAATTGAGAAAGCTGAATCTATACCTAAAGAAAGTAACATGGCGAAAAATACAAAACCGAAAAATCCAATGACAAATGAACCACCTGGCAAGAGAGAAATCGCATTTGGATAAACCACAAAAGCCAAACCGACCCCAGCTGCTGCCACCTCAGAAATAGGAACTCCCTGAGCCTGAGCCATATAACCCAGTGTGCCAAATACAGCAATACCTGCCATAAAACTAATACCAGAATTCGCAAATACAGTTATTAGAGCATTATTAATAATATCTGAATCTTCAGGCATATAACTAGCATAAGCAATCATAATACCAAAGCCTAAACTAAGAGTAAAAAATACCTGGGAATAAGCATCAATCCATACACTGAGATTTGTGAGCATGGCAAAATTAGGTTCTAAGAAATAATTTAACCCTTCGATAGCACCGGGAAGGGTAACGGCTCTAAGCACTAATATAGCCATTAGTAAAACGGGTAAAGGAACTGTTATCAAAACAACTTTACCAACACTTTCAGCACCATTTCTAAGTATAAAATAAATAGCAATCCAGGTAATAACTAATCCGATTAAAACCGGAGTTGAAAAACCACCTAGAGTTCCAGGTCCAGAAGAAATCTGGAGAACATTTTCATAAAAATATGCTCCCGCATCCTCTGCCCAACCTAAGGTAAAGGATCCTGCTAAGTAATCCCAGGCCCAGGCCATTATACCGGCGTAATAACTGGTAATAATTGTTCCTGATAAGACGGCCCACCAACCAAATCCTTCAAACTTTCTACCTACTTTAGCTAATGCTCCAGGCGCACCTCTCTGTGTTTTTTGTCCCATTGAAAATTCTAAAACAATAAGTGGTATACCTGCTGTTAATAAAGCTACAAAATAAGGGATCAAAAATGCCCCTCCACCATTTGAATAAGCCATATAAGGAAAACGCCAGGCATTACCTAACCCTGCCGCAGATCCTATGGCTGCGAGAACAAACGCTGCACGATTACTCCATCGATCTCTTTGCATATCTACTATCTACTCCTTTCTCCTCTTAACAAATAAATACTTTTCCTTCCAATAATAAGATCAACAAGAATTTATACTCAATACTCATTTATCACATCCCTTCACTTATTATTTCTTGTGATTATAACACCAATCATCAAGTAATTCAAGAGTTAAATGATTTTATTTGCTGATTTTTCTGATGATTATTTGAACTTGCTCCTGGTCTAACAAAAGCTTATTATATTGATCAATAATATCTTTTAAAGATATACTTTCAATTATATTAATTAAATCAAAATAATTTTGTCCTAAATTTAGGTATTTAATAACCTGAGAAGAAAGTGCTTCCAATGAATTTAATGATCTGAAATAGCGGCCAATATATTTATGTTTGACAATTTCAAAATCATCTTTATTTATTTTTCTATGCCAGTTATTAATAATATCAACAATACTATTGATACTCTGATTGATATGAGATGTCTCACCATATATCTTAACAAATCCAGTATTTTTTTCCTGCAAAAAATTAAATGTAAAATTTTCATCAATTAAATTTTTATCATACAAACTGTGGTAATTATCATTGCTTTTACCAAATATCATCTCCAAAACCATATTGCTTAACATCTCGTGTCTTACAATCTTTCTTTGATCATTAAAACACCGATTCTCTTTAAACCCCAGAGTAATAATTGGACGAGATATACTCATCGCTATTTCATTTTTTTTAATCCTGATTCCGTTTGGCTCTTCTGGGTATATTTTTTTAAAATCAACATGCTCAGCACCAAAATTAGAAAACTTATCAGTTAACCAATCAAATAATTTTTCATGATTAATATCTCCAATTACAATTAAATTCATATTATCTAAATTATAGTATTTATTAAAAAAACCCTCTAAAATTTCTCGATTAATTTTATCTACACTTTGAGAAGTACCTGCAATATTATATTTTATCGGGTACTTATAATAAAGCCCCTGCAATAGTTGATGAAAAGACTGCCAACTTGGACTATCCTCATACATTTTTATTTCCTGTTTTATAACAGATTTTTCATGTTCTATTTTATTTTGATCAAAGTGAGGCTTTAAAACAAATGAAAGCAAGCAATTTAACGATTTATAAAAATTATCTGCAGCATTAAAATAATAATTAGTATTATTAAAGCTGGTATAGGCATTTACACTACTGCCCAGTTGAGAAAAATCATCTATAATACTGCCTTCCCTGTTTTCAAATAAGATGTGTTCCATAAAGTGGGCAGTACCCGGAGGGAAGCCATATATAATATTGCTATTATCTTTAAGCTTTAAATCAACAGATCCCACATTAACCGATAATACTGCATATTTTTTATTATAACTAGAGCGAGGGATTAAGATTACTCGTAAACCTGATTTCAAGGTTTTTTCATAGTACATTTCATCTATTTCTTTGAATTTTTTATAGATCATGTTGGACACTTCCTGGTTTGAGTAAAAAATATGTTGTTAATTTTGCTTTTTGGGCAACCTCAATTATTTCATCCTTTTTTACCTCTGCAATTGAATTAATTACATAATTTAAACTATCCTGCTTACCATTTATTAAACCAAGTAAAAAAGCATCTACTATACTATGATTATTATCACTTAAATTCTTATATCTATTAATAAGTTTCTTTTTTGTCCATCTAATAGAATCATCATCAAATTGACCTCGGCTCATTTCTTTTAACTTTTTTGTTATTATATTTTTTACAATCTGATAATCTAACATATCAATACCGGCATTGATTAAGATCAAACCCTTTGTCGATTCCAATCTTGTATTGATATAATATGCCAGCCCCTTTTCTTCGCGAACTTCTGTGAATAATTTTGAGTGGCTGAAACCTCCCAATATACCATTATATACAATCAATGCAAAATATAGGGGATGTGACCTTGTTACAGGTATCCTGATTCCTGCTGATAATTTTGTCTGATTTATTCTATCTTCTTCTTCTTTTTCTTTAAATTGGAAACCACCGGTTTTGATCACTGTATTATTTAATGGTAGTAGTTTATTTCTTTTATATACAAATTTCTTATTAATGTATTGAAAAAAATCTTTTTTTTGTTTTATATCGCCGACAGCAAAAATTTCAATTGGACTTTTTGCAAGAACTTGCTGATAGTAATTATATAGATTATCACAATTAGCTTTTCTTAAACCTCTGATGGTACCAAGTGGGTAGAGGGAAAATCTTTCCCCTCTACACATCTCCTGATAACACCTTTCCATCACATAATTATTTTTATTATTTTTCATGGCTAGAATTTTTTCTTTTAAAAAAGCCTGGCCTTTATTAATATGTGCTTTTTTAAACTCACCTTCAACTATCAGAGGATTAAAAATTAGCTCATAAAGGAAATCAACTGCAGCTATTTTAAGATCTTCTGGGCCATAATGATATCTGTCATTAATAATGTCAATTGAAAATCTCAGTATCTGATTTTCACCACGTCTTGCTACCGAAACATTCAAATCTGCTCCATATAGTTGATCTAATCTACGTGAAATCGCTTGATTTGTAGGATATTTCTTACTACCTCGATATAAAATATACGGTATTAAGGCGTTTTTTGATACTGCAGCTTCATCAGACAAAGGCCTTATAATATCAAGATGGATATAGTTTGTTTTGAATTTACTGTTATAGTTAATATATAGATCTATTTCATTATCTGTTTTATATTGATAAAATTTACTCGTTTTTAACATTTAATGATCCTTTCAAATTTATTGATTCATAGATTGATCAATTTCTTCGTTCATAGAATTTAACTCTTCTAATACCTGTTGTAACTCATCCAATTTGCTGCCATAATTTTGCCAATCTCCTGATTTTATATAATTCTGGGCTTCTTGATATATCTCATAAGCTCTGGATATAAGCCCACTTATATCTTCCGGCATGATCTCGCCCATTTGAACTTCTGGTGAGGTGACTTCTTTTGGTTCTCTCTCTCCAAATATTTGTTCTAAAGCACCCTCTAGATTAATATCAATTACAATATCTCCACCATATCCTAAAACTACTCTTTTTAACTCTGGAAGTTCACTCGTTTCAGCCTGTAGATAGATTGGTTCTATATATAAGATAGATTGTGCTACAGGCAGAACTATTAAATTACCTCTTATAACTCTTGAGCCTCTCTGCCCCCAAAGTGACAGCAATTGAGAAATCTGTGAATCTTGATCTATTCTCGATTCAATCTGGCTGGGTCCATAGACTAAAGTGTCTTTAGGAAATTCGTAAAGAACTAATTCACCATAATTCTCCCCATCAGAACGTCCGGCCATCCAGGCAATCATATTATTTTTATTGGCAGGTGTAAAAGGCATCATTAATAAATACTCAAGATTTTGCAACTTAGTATCAGGTAAACTACTTAATATATAATATGGTTCCATCTTTATTGTACTACCGGCATAATTTTCATTAGGTATATTCCATAAATCCTCCTTATTATAAAAAACCTGCGGGTTTTCCATATGATAGATACTATATAATTCAGACTGTATCTTAAATAAATCCTTAGGATATCTAATGTGACTTCTTAAACTTTCCGGCATCTGGTCACCATCAATAAATATTTCAGGGAATATCTTCTGATAGGTTTGTGCGATTGGATCCTGTTTATCAATCACATAAAAGTCCATATCTCCATTATAGGCATCAATAACGACCTTAACAGAGTTCCTGATATAATTACCTGTATTACTGAATGGCTGTGAATAGGGATATCGGTCTGAAGTAGTGTAGGCATCTTGAATCCAAAATAACCTCCCCTGAGAAATTACTAAATAGGGATCACTATCATATGCTAAAAATGGAGCTACCTTTCGAACTCTTTCTTTTATATTTCTATAGTACATTATCCTACTATCATTATTTATTCCATCATTTAATAAAATCTTTAATTCACTATAACGTAAGGCATATACTGCTTTTTTAATAAAACTGCTGATTTCTACTCCGCCTGTACCACTATAATTTATATATACATTTTGATCTCCTTGTGGATAATGAAATTCTGTAGCATCGGTATTAACAATCACATAATCATCAGTTATTTCTCCATAATAGATAGAACTATCGTCTAAAACTAAATCACCCTCGATTTTAGGAGGAATATCTTTTATAAAAAACTCCGGTAAACCCTGCTCGTTAATCCTGTTCACAGGTGACATTGCAACTCCATAACCATGAGTATATTTTAACTTTCTATTGATCCAGGTTTGAGCTTGACCGGATAAAAGATCTTTATTTAACTCCCTACCTGAAAGCATTACCTGACGGTACTTGCCGTCTATTATATATCTGTCAACATCTATATTTTGAAATTCATAGTACTGTCTTAATCCCTGTAACTGACTGTATGTTGAAAGTAAAGGTCGGCTGTCCCAAAGTCTTATATTACTTATGATTTCATCATTTTCTTCCAAATCTTCTAATGTTAATCCATCCTGTGGCTGAAAGCTCTTTGAGGTTAAATCATTAAGATCATAAGCTTCTAAGGTCATATTAATATTATGACTTATATACTCCCTCTCTCTTTCAATTTCATTTGGTTCAACTTGAAATCTCTGGACAAAACCTGGATAAACCGCTCCGAATACCAATGAGGTTACAATCCATATTCCTAAACCCCAGGCCAGTAGTTTATAGTTTTTCCTAAAAAGACTAACTAGCAGGCCAGCAGCAACAGCTATAGCTATAATAAAAAGTATTCTCAACCCTAACAGATTAGCATTAACATCGGTATAACTCGCTCCAAAGGCTACTCCGCGGGGAGAATAAAGCAGTTCATACATCGCCAAACGATAGTCCCAGGCTTTTAGTAATAAAAAGGCTGAGAGAAGCACTGTAATATGACTTTTAGCACGATTGGAAAGTTTAACTTTTACATCAGAAAAGGAACTGATCCCGGAAGCTATAAAATATATTATGCCCACCACAATAATCGTTAAGACAATTAAGACCATACCCATTTCCTTTATAAAGCTATAAAAAGGTAAACTGAATACATAAAAGGAAATATCCTTGCCAAATATTGGATCTGTGTTACCAAATGGAGTTTGATTAAAGAATTTCAGAACAATTTTCCATAACTCTGAACTAACAGAGCTAAATAAAAATCCCAAAATTAAACTTATCAAAATATATATCCAGTTTAGCTTCTTTTTATTCAGCCAGTTTAAAAAACCCTGACTCTCCTCTTTAAAAAGTGTTTCCACATTTTCACTTTCAATAGACTCTGCTTCAAAGTACTTTATAAATAATTTCTTAGTAAAAAATAAATTAACGAATACAAATACAGCAAAAATTAACCCAATTAAAATACGCAAACCAAAATTAGAAAAGAACATCAACAAAAAGGCTTTTAAATAACCAAGATGGTTAAACCAAGCCCATTCAGTAAAAAAGTTGGCCCCCGCAAAAAGAGCAATTAGAGCTATAATAATAATTACAACAACAATTGATAATAGATACCTAAATCTGTTTTTCAAAATTTAACACTCCCCTCTAAAAATTTTTATGATATTTCTCTGTCAGCTTTTCAACTTTATGATAAACTTCTTTTTCATCAATCATATTCATTTCCCTATTCTCCATAACAACTTTACCATTGATAATAACTGTGTCCACATCGCTCCCATTTGACGCATAAAATATATTAGAAAGATGATTATATGAAGGATAATTATGTGCATTGTTTTCAATGTTGACTAAAATTATATCAGCCAGATAACCTTGTTTAATTTTGCCTAAATTATCAATACCCAAGTTGCTTGCCCCGCTTAAAGTCAACATCCTTAAAGTATCTTCAATCGGAAGTGCCTGGGGATTATTTAAAGCAACCTTCTGTAAATAAGAACCAAGCCTGGCTTCTTCAATAAGATCAAGATTATTATTGCTGGCTGCTCCATCCGTTCCATAGGAAACATTGATCCCTTTTTTTAATAATTTGTGTATTGGAGCAATTCCACTACCCAATTTCATGTTACTCATCGGATTATATACGACACCGACCTTATACTTTTTTAAAATATCTATATCCCTTTCGGTTAAATGAACGCAATGAGGAGCAATGACTTTTGCTTTAAAAAAATCTATTTTCTCTAATAAACCAACTGTAGTTAAATCATGTTTCCTTTGCATCATATCTACTTCATCTTTCGTTTCACTAATATGAATATTGATCAATAGATTATGCTGGAGGGCTTTATCTCTAATTAATTTCAGATAATCAGGGCTGCAGGAATAAGCGGAGTGGGGCCCCAAACAGGTTTTTATCCTCCCTTTAGCCTTGTTTTGCCATCGTAGACAAAAATCAACTGCATCATTGAAACCCTGCTTGCCGTCATTATTCTCAATCAAACCTTCACTCAATACAGCTCTAATCCCTGTTTCTGAAACAGCTTCAGCAACTTTATCCATCTTAAAATACATGTCAGCAAAGGTAGTTGTACCTGTTCTTACCATCTCTAAAATAGATAATTTGGCTCCCCAGTATATATCCTTTTTTGTTAGCTTAGCTTCAGCTGGCCAAATTTTCTCTTTTAACCATCTGTCCAGATCATAGTCATCAGCATATCCTCTGAGCAGTGACATTGAACTATGGGTATGAGTATTGATCAAACCAGGTAATGCCACCATATCCTTACAATTAATAACTTTATCAAAGTTATTAATTTTTAAAGCATCCTTTTTTACTAAACTTTCTATTTTATTGCCATCAATAATAATATGCTTGTATTGGTCAAGATCAGCTTCAGAACTATATATTTTTTTTATATCTTTTAACAATATCCTCATAATCTATCCCCTAATTATCATTATAATTTTTTAAAACCATTTCTAATATAATCTATAGCAGAAATGATATTAATTGGAATTACGATATATAATAATATCATATTGATAAACTGAAAATTTAATAGATATGCAGCTATAGCCACATACAATATAAATACAGATAATTTGCCTAATAAAGTGGGAGAAAGGAGCTTTTTACCTAAAGAATACATAATCCCTGAACCAAGAAGAACTAGTAACTCCCTTATTAGTAATGTCACTGATATTACTCTTGGTATAAGATCAGTATAGATTAAAACAGCTAAAATACTAATCAAAGTTAGCTTATCAGCTAAAGGATCAAGTATCTTACCTAAGTCTGTAACCATATTATATTTTCTAGCCAGATATCCATCTAAAAAATCTGTTAGCCCTGATAGTGAAAAAAATATACCACTGATAATATATTCTCCCTTTAAGAAAAAATAAAGGTAAACAGGAATTAATAATAATCTGACAATTGTTAACGTATTAGGATAATTTAACTGCATAAGCCCCTCCATAAATAAATTTACTGATCTAAGAATATTTCTTTAGATATGAATTCACCATTTTCAATATTTTTAGAAATAATATTATAATTTTTATCAAATTTAATATCTATCATAATATTATTATAACATTTATCGCAAACAATTACCTTACTAATCTGATATTTAGCTTTTATATTTTCTTTGTAGACCCGCTGTATATCATAGCCTTTTCTCAAAACAACCTTCATCTTATTACCACATTTTTCATCCTGTAAATATATATTGACTATTTTGTTATTAGAAGATGGAGTAAAGTATTTTTTTATCTTATCAAAAAAACTCATTTGATCGATACCCCCCGAGCTAAACTGAGATTACTTGAGATAAAAATATGTCATGAGTTATAATAGGACTCATGACATATAATAAATTTTATTATGAACTATTGACTTTATTGACCATTATCACCATATTAAAAGTCCTATATCATAGCTTATTATAAACCACAAGCTTCCTACAGCTTGATTTATCTATTTATTTACATAAATTCACTTCCTGTAATTATGAGACTGTTTTTTAACACCTTTCATTAAAAACCAAGCCAAAAAACAACTGACATATTAACTAATTTAAGGGTTCGAATTCAGATTATAATTAATTTTCAAAGTAAGTTTAGTCTTGTATTCTCAGTCATATTTAAATATATATAAACAAGGTCTACCTTCTTTTAAAAAACATAAACGTCCAGATAACAAAATCCTAAAAAAGATTAAAATATATGTGCTTTATGTATATTTAAATTATAACTTAATTTAATATCTAATGCAAGATTTACCGAATTTGTTTATGGGAGGTTCGTCTCTTTTTTAATACCCGTATTAAAGGATAGCCTAAAAATAAAACCACGACCGCTTCACTAATAGATATTTGAATCACAGTTAACCAATAGGGAATAGCAAAAAGTAAATGCAGATAGATACTAATAAGAAATCCATTTAGTAAAATTGGACTGAGATATGCAATAAAAGAATCTCTAAAATAGTAAGTCCCATAAGCCGCCAAAAGAGTTACAAGACTCCCTCCCAGTATATCAACCATACCTAAACCTCCAATAATATTGGAAAGAAAAACACCGATAAATAAAGCTGGGATAGCTTCGGGATATATGATAGGCAAAACAGTTAATGCTTCTGAAACCCTAAACTGTATGGGGCCAAAACTGATGGGAGATAAAATATATGTGATTATTACATATAAGCCCGCTATCAGGGCTGCTCTTGTTAGATGTTTTGCCTTCATTACTACCACTCACTTTTCTTTATTCTCTTTAACTATCTTATAAGAAAACCTATGTAAAGGACAGGGTCCAATATCCTTAATAGCTTCTATGTGTTCTTGTGTTCCATACCCCTTATTACTTAAAAAATTATAGGAAGGATAACTACTATGTAATTCATCCATTATGCAATCCCTTGTTACTTTGGCGATAATCGAAGCTGCACTAATTGCATTAACTTTGAGGTCTCCACCTACAATAGCCCTTTGTTTATAATCAATATCGGGAATAGTATAACTACCATCAATCAGTAAAAATTCAGGGCTTATCTGTAGGTCTTCTACTGCTCTTCTCATCGCCAAAAAAGTTGCCTGATGAATGTTTAAACGATCAATAATGGTATTACTAACAATACCAATGCCAACTCTCGCTTTATCAAAAATGGTTTTAAAGAGTCTTTCCCGTGCTTTTGAACTCAATTTTTTAGAATCTGTTAAACCTAAAATGGGTTTATTTAAATCTAGGACCACAGCAGAAGATACTACGGGACCGGCCAAAGGACCGCGACCTGCTTCGTCTATACCGGCAATCATTTGAAATCCTTTTTTTTGAAGTTGATAAATAATTCCATTCTGTTTATGCCAATTTTCTTTTTGAATTTCTTTCTTTTTTTTGGCACGCTTTATTTTTTGAGCAATTTTCTTTACACCCTTACGGTAATCAGTAGAAAGTTTTTTTATAATATCATTTTCTATTTTTTCGATCTCACTAAATCCTTCAACAAAATTATTTATTTCGCTGATTGTCATTTTTTCAAAATTCATAATTATCACTTTCCGGACGCTCAAGTGAGATTCTACCTAGAAAACCTTTTTGAAAATCATTGATAAGAATCTGAGCTGTTCTATTTCGATCTATTTTCCCACCACTCATCAAACAGCCTCTCTTTCTTCCTATTTTAGCCAAAATATCGTAGGGGTGTACTTTTGAATCTGTATTAATATTGTAGTGATCTATAATTCGTTTTAATCTGTTCAGTTTTTTTAATAATTTCAATAACTTATATGCCGCAGTTTCAGCATCAACTTTCTTTAATTCAACAGCACCTGTTAAGACCAACTTATAGGCGGTTTCTTCGTCTTTTGCTTTGGGATAAAGAATACCAGGCATATCCAATAGATCTATATTTTCTTTTACCCCGATCCACTGTTTACCCCTTGTTACACCCGGTTTATTACCTGTCTTAGCAGATGACCTTTTGACTATTCCATTGATAAGGGCAGACTTGCCAACATTGGGTATACCTATTACAATTACTCTGATCGCCCTTTTTTTAATTCCTTTTTCAACTCTTATTTCGTTAATTGTAGTCTGCATCTGTTCCATTAAATCTATCAAATCTTCTATTCCCTTTTTCTGGGGGGAATTTATCTTGATACAGCTTAGCTTCTTTTTAATTATATTCCGCCAGCTGTTGGTATATTTTTCTTCAGCCAAATCAATCTTATTTAACACAATTATTCTTTCTTTGTTTTTTATAATATCTTTAATTTCTTCATTATGACTGCTGTCAGGAATCCTTGCATCTAAAACTTCTACAACAAGATCGATATTTTTCAAACTCTCTTTGAGTACCCGCTTAGCTTTAGCCATATGTCCAGGGTATATATCCATTTATCTCACCTCAAAAAACAAATAAAGGGTGCTGGAATTAAACCTTCACCCTTTAAAATGATTATCTATCTTTTTTCTTTAATACGAGCTTTTTTACCCTTTCTTTCTCTTAAGTAATATAATTTTGCTCTACTTACATCACCTTTGCGTATTACTTTAAAACTTGCGATTTTTGGGCTGTGTAAAGGGAAGATCCTCTCTACCCCTACTCCATGTGAAAATTTTCTAACAGTCAAAGTCTCACTAACTCCTCCGCCTTTACGAGATATTACAACACCTTCATATTGCTGCAACCTCTCTTTTCCACCTTCTACAACTTTTATTCTTAAGCTGACCGTATCTCCAGCTATAAATTCAGGTAAATCGTCCCTCATATTTTCTTTATCAATATTATCTATAATATTCATCATTTTACCTCCTTTCTTAACCATAATTAAAATTATATATTCAGGATAAAAGTCTGTCTAAAATAATAGACGCAGCACTTCTCACTGAAAGATGATTATAATCAGTATTACCGGTTATTGGTTCTAAAAGATAATCAGATCGCTCAATAATCTCCTTACTCAATCCCCAACCAGTACCAAATATAATTATATAGGCATTATTATTTTTATTAATTTCTTTTTTCATTTTTGCATAAGAAATGGTTTCTTTAGAACTCTGGGCACTTGTTGTAACTAAAATAGGTTCTTGCTCAGTCAATATTTTTATATCTGAAATTACATCTTCTAACTTATCACTAATCTCCAAAACCTTAAATGCCTGATGTCTTGTGTTGTTATAATCAGAGCCAAATCCACTTGTCCAATAATCTCTCATTCTTTTTACTAAAGATTGCTGTGATTTTAACTGATTTACAACATAATATTTTTTGATGCCATAAGTCTTTGCTGCCCTTGAGATATCATGTAAGTCATAGTTGGTAACCGTAGTAGTGATAATATCACCGTCTTTATTATAAACAGGGTAATGTAGTAAAGCAATAAATACATTTTTGTTCATTTTTTAGGTTCTCCCTCTATTTCTTCTTTTATCTCTTCTAATAGTTCTTTTTGTTGCTCTGTCATTTCTGTTTTTTTTAACAAATCAGGCCTCATCAAATAAGTTTTCCTTAAGGCCTCTTTTTTTCTCCACCTGTCAATTAGCTGATGATTACCGCTTAAAAGAATTGGTGGAACCTCCATACCTTTAAAAGTTCTCGGCCTTGTATAATGAGGATAATCTAAAATACCCCTATAGTATGAATCATTTTTTTTGGAATCAGCATGACCTAAAACATCTGGTAACATACGAGATACTGCATCAACTAATACCATTGCTGGTATTTCTCCCCCTGTTAGCACATAATCGCCTATAGATATTTCATAATCAATATAATTATCACTGACACGTTGATCAACACCTTCATAATGTCCACAGATCAATATTAAATGATCTTCTTTACTAAATTCTTTAACCATCTTTTGATCTAAA
This sequence comes from Halanaerobiales bacterium, assembly GCA_018334565.1. GTDB lineage: Bacteria > Bacillota > Halanaerobiia > Halanaerobiales > M55B127 > M55B127. The sequence goes on from JAGXLU010000006.1 coordinate 20,190, forward strand.
CGTTGACCACGTGGGGTTAATAAAATATTGCTTGGCTTTTTTTTCAAATTATCTGTAATATCCTCTAATGCATAATAAATGGGATCAATTTTTAAGACCATACCAGCTCCACCACCATAAGGATAATCATCGGCAGTATTATGCTTATCAGTAGTATAATCTCTAATATCTATTAGATTTATCTCTATAAGACCATTTTCTTTCGCCTTTTTGATTATACTATCTGAAAAGGGGCCTGCAAACATCTCAGGAAATAATGTTAATATATCAAATTTCATTTTCTACACTCCTGAAGTTTATAAATCTAAAATTCCCTTAACCGGCTCTATTAATATTTCTTTATTTTCCAGATCTATCTTTTTTATATATTCTTTACTCATGGGAATCATATACTCTTTTTTTCTGCCTTGAATCAATAATATATCTGTACCCTTTGTATCAATTACATCAATTATTTTACCCAACATTTGATGGTTTAATAAAAATACAGTTAAATCAAGAAGCTGATCCACATAATATTGATCATCAGCCAGATCCAGGATTTCATCTTTTTTTATTTTGACTTCATAATTTCTATATTTTAATGCATCTCCAATATTATCTATACCGGATAGATGTATAATAACAAAATTTTTATGAAACCAAATCTTTTTGACCTCTTTTTTTATTGTAGTGCTTTGCTCAGGACTAACTAAAAATACCTCTTTTAGTAATTCAAATCTTTTTAAATTATCTATATAAGGCATTAACCGTAATTCACCTTTATTACCCTGATTTTTAGTGATTTTACCAAGACTTACTAATTCATTCATCTTTTTCACCATTTATTATTTTATTTTAAGTTCAACTTTCTTGCCTTCTTTTGTAGCAGAAGCCTTAACTACCTTACGAATAGCTCTGGCAATCCTGCCCTGTTTACCTATTACTTTACCCATATCATCGTCAGCTACCGATAATTCTATTACTATAACACCATCATCATTTCTAAGAGCAGTTTCTACCTTTTTAGGTTGATCTACAATATTTTTTGCAATAACTTCAACTAATTCTTCCACAGGAGTAACCTCCTTTTTACTCTTTCTGATTTAAAAATTTCTTATAAATACCTGATTTTTTCATCAAGCTTTTTACTGTATTAGACGGTTTTGCACCATTGTTTAACCATTTAAGAGCCTTTTCTTCATCGATTTTATATGTGGCAGGTTCAGTTGTAGGATCATAGTAACCTAATTCTTCCACAAATCTTCCAATAGGAGCATTACTTGAATCAGAAACCACCAACCTATAGGAAGCACTTCTTTTTTTACCCATCCTTTTTAACCTTATTTTTACAGCCATCATCCTTCACCTCCTCTTGTTTCTGTATCTTTAATTATTTATTATTAAAATGGTAAATTCATATTACCCATTAAACCCTTAGCCTTACCACTGTTAAATTTCTTAATCATCTTTTTGGTCTGTCTGTATTGTTTCAATAATCTGTTTACTTCTTGAATGCTGGTTCCACTGCCAGTGGCAATCCTTTTTCTACGGCTTCCATTGATAATATCAGGATCATTTCTTTCTTCTTTGGTCATTGAATTAATAATAGCTTCAATATGATCAAGCTGTTTATCATCTACCTGCAGATTCTTTAACTGTTTCATATTACCCATACCGGGCAACATACCCATAATCTGATCTAAAGGCCCCATATCTCTTAGTTGTTCTAACTGATCTAAGAAGTCATCAAAGGTAAATTGATTGTTTTTTAACCTTTTTTCCAGCTTAGCAGCCTTTTCTTTGTCAATTGCCTCTTCTGCTTTCTCGATCAAACTCAAAACATCTCCCATACCGAGTATCCTGTTGGACATTCTATCAGGATGAAAAGGCTCAAAATTATCTAGTTTCTCTCCAGTACCGATAAATTTAATCGGTTTACCTGTCACTGCTTTAACTGATAAGGCTGCCCCACCACGAGCATCACCATCAAGTTTAGTTAAAATTACTCCATTAATACCTAGACTTTTATCAAAATTTTCTGAGACATTTACTGCATCCTGACCAGTCATCGAATCAACTACCAATAATATCTCATCAGGATCAGTCTCGTTTTTAATCTCTTTTAGTTCCTCCATCATTTCTTCATCTATATGCAATCTCCCGGCCGTATCTAATATAACAATATCATGACCAGCAGTTTTTGCTTTACTTAAGCCTGCTTTTATGATATCAACTGGATCTTGTTTATCGCCCATAGAAAAGACTGGTACTTCAAGTCTATCCCCCAGAATTTGCAGTTGTTTTATAGCTGCTGGTCTATATATATCACCGGCCACTAAAAGGGGGGTTTTACCCTGTTTTTTAAACATCTTAGATAGCTTTCCTGCAGTAGTGGTTTTACCTGAACCCTGTAATCCAACCAGCATTATCAAGGTTGGTGGTTCAGAAGAAATATTTACTTCACTTTGTTCTCCCCCCATTAAATTAGTCAGTTCTTCATTAACTATTTTGACAACCTGCTGTGCAGGAGTTAGACTCTCCATAACTTCCTGTCCAACAGCTCTTTTTTTGATTCTACTAATGAGGTTCTTGACAACTTTATAGTTAACATCAGCTTCTAGCAAAGCAAGTTTAACTTCCCTTAAAGCTGTTTCAACATCCTTTTCATTAAGTTTGCCCTTACCACTCAATTTTTTTAAAGTATCCTGTAATTTTTCCGCTAAACCTGAAAATATCATTTAAAATAGTACCTCCAGCTTAAATATATTTATTAATTTCTTGCAACCTCTTAAGCAGTTTTTCCTTTATCTCACAATTAATTTCCTTACTATCTTTTATTAATCTACTTAATTTATCTATTTTCTGGCTGTTCTTTTTATTTTTTTCAGCCAATTTCAGCTTATTTTCATATGATTTTAAGGCCTCTTCTGCTCTGTGTAGATGGTCATAAACTCCCTGCCGACTGATTTTTATATTACTCGCAATCTCTCCTAAAGAAAGATCTTGATAATAATACAGTTCAACAATTTCTTTTTGCTTATCAGTCAAAAGTCCACCATAATAATCAAACAAGAGACTTATTTCGATCGTTCTATCCAACATTTTTACCACCATGCCTGTTAAGTATTATTACTTTACAGTTACTCACAAAGCATATTATAACTGATTGCATGACTGATGTCAAGGCTCAAATTTTAAGAAAACAAAGCTTCAACAAATTGTTCTGGATCAAAAACCTGTAAGTCGTTTTCCCCTTCTCCCACCCCGATTAATTTAATTGGGATATCCAATTCATCCTTGACAGCAATTACAATGCCTCCCTTAGCAGTTCCATCAAGTTTGGTTAGAGCAATTCCATCGATATTGACAGCTTTATCAAATATCTTGGCTTGAGATATGGCATTCTGTCCATTTGTGGCATCTAAGATTAGTAATAGCTGTTTATGAGCTTCTTCAGCTTCTTTGTAAACCACCCTTTTGACTTTTTTTAGTTCTTCCATTAAGTTCTTTTGGGTATGCAGGCGGCCGGCTGTATCTATAATGAGTAAGTCTACATCCTTTGACCGAGCGGACTGAATAGCATCATATGCTACTGCAGCTGCATCGGAACCTTCTTTTTGGGCAACAAGCCTTAATCCCAACCTATTAGTCCAGACCTCCAATTGATCTATTGCAGCAGCTCTAAAAGTATCACAAGCAGCTATCATAACATCTTTATTTTGTTTTTTATATTTACTGGCTATTTTAGCTATCGTAGTAGTCTTTCCCGAACCATTAACACCAACCACTATTATTATATTAAGACCTTTTTTTAGGATCAATCCACCCTTTTCTTCCTGTAGAAATTCACTTAGTTCTTCTTTGAATACTTTGTAAAACTCCTCTGTGTTTTCTATTTCTTCTTTTTTAACTTTAACCTTAAGGTCATCTATCATTTTCATTGTGGTATGAACGCCAATATCAGCCTGTATTAATACCTCTTCCAACTCATCAAAAAATTTATCATCTAACTCTTTATCCTTAGAAAATAAATCATTAATTTTGGAGAATATACCACTTTTGGTTTTATTGAGACCATCCTTTAATTTTTCAAAAAGACCATTTTCTGTTTCTTTTGCTTCTTTTTTATCTTCCACATTTTTAAAAATAGACATTATATCTCATGCTCCTTTTTATATTATTGTATTTGCTCTTTCAAATTAAGAGACACCAATTCAGTTGTACCTTTATCAGTCATTGTTAATCCATAAATATTATTGACTGCCGTCATCATATGTTTACGATGGGTGACAACAACGAACTGTGCAAAATCTGTATATTCTTTTAAAAAATTGGAAAAGCGAACCACATTAACATCATCTAAAGGTGCATCTATTTCATCCAGTATATAAAAGGGACTGGGATTTACTCTAAGTAATGCAAAGACCAGTGCAATAGCTGTTAAAGCCCTTTCTCCTCCTGATAATAGGGTTAATTTCTTTAATTTTTTCCCAGGAGGTTGTGCTATGATTTCTACTCCGGTATCCAATAATGCTGTTTCATCTACAAGACTTAATTCGGCTCTCCCACCATTAAAAAGCTCCACAAAAACATCCTCAAATTGTTCTTTGATTTCATAAAAAGTGGTTTTGAATTTATCCATCATGCTTTCTTCAATTCTGCTTATTATATTAAGAATGGACTTTTTAGCATCTTCTAAATCAACCTGTTGTTCATGCAGGTAATCCAGGCGCTTTTTCAATTCTTCATATTCCTGAATAGATCCTGGATTGATGTGTCCTAATTTTGCTATTTTATCTCTTAATTGCTGAACTCTTTCTTCAATTTTTTTTGGATCTTTGACTGGCTCTCGTTTTTGATATGTATCTTCTTTGATATTAAAATCATATTCATTAGATAATCTGTCTTCAATACTCTCCATTTTATCAGTTTTTTTTGTGTAATCAATATTAACTCTATAGAGAACTTCCTTTTTATTGTTCAAGTCCTCATTTAATTTTTCTACTAATCTATCCAGTTTTTCATGCTCTTGGCGCAGTTTCTGTAATTCATCCTCTAATTCAATAACTTCCTGGTGGGCATCTTCAACCTGTTGATCATATTCTTTTTTCTGCTGGATCAGTTTTGATTTCTTTTTTTCAAGATCTTCAACTTCATTTTTGATTTCATTCAGCCTAGCTTTTTTATCAGCCATATCGGCTTTATTTTTCGTTACTGCTTCTTTATGGTTTTCAATTTCTTTTTTTATACTTTTTATTTTTTCCTGTTGAGTAGCATATTTGACCCGTATATCAGTTAACTTTTCCCGCATATTTTCTGTTTGTGCATTAAGTAAATTTATCTTTTTTTGTTTTTTTTGTATAATATCTTTCTTTTGATCATAATCTTTATTATCTCTTTTAAAAATATTGTCCATATTATTTTTTTCGTTTTTTAGTCTATTAACAGCTTCTTTTTCTTCAACTATCTTATCTTTAATATCTTCTATCTTAGTATTGATTTTTTTACTTTGCTCTCTCAGCTCATCTTTTTGGCTGATGAGATTGTCTTCTTTTAACTTAAGCTGCTGATATTCTTTATCTAATCCATCTTTTTTATCAACAAACTCTTCGATATCAGTCTTCCTTTCAAGCCCCTTTTTCACGAGGCTGTCAACTTTGGAATTGATATCTTTAATCTCTTCTTTAAGTTCGCGTATCTCTCGCTTACGATTTAATAAATCATTTTTCATTTGCTGGCGGCTGCCACCTGAAATTGAACCACCAGGATATATTACATCCCCATCTTGGCTGACTATTTTGTATTTTTTATCTACAATATTTGAAATTTTAACAGCAGACTCCAAATCTTTAACTATAATTGTCCTACCCATTAAATAATTCATTACCTTTACATATTTATCAGCAAAGTTAACAAAATCAACAGCTAGGCCTAAAAAGCCTGTTGTCTGTTTTAAATTGCCAGTTAAAAGCCTTCTTTTTGATTTGAGAGATTCTATTGGCAAAAAAGTTGCCCTGCCTTGCTCAACCTCTTTTAAATAATTAATACAAAGTTGAGCAGTCTTGTCATTTTTTACTACAATATTTTGCAATTTATTACCCAAGACTGAATTTATTGAGACTTCAAATTCTTTTTTAACATCAATTAATTCCGCCACTGCACCATACATTTCGGGAAAACGCTCTGATTCTTTTAAAATACTTTTAACACCTTTATAATAGCCTGAATAATCTTTTTGAAGATCTTCAATAAACTCTTTGCGCGACTTCTTTTTATAAAGTTTGTCCTGAATACTTTCATATTTGTTTTTTAGTTTTTCATATTGATTACGGTGATTTTTTAGCTGTTTTTTTGTTTCTTTAAAATCATTGATTGCTTGCTCCATCTTCTGTTTTGTTCTCGACTCCATTTTTTCGTTCTCAACAATTTTATTTTCAAAATGAGCTTTGTTGGTCAATAATTCTTCTTTTGTGTTTTTAAAATCCTTGATAACACGCTCTTTGTATTTGAGCTTTTCCTCTAATCTATCAAATTTTCTCTTCAGCTGACTAATATCGGCATTTTCTTCCAGAATATTTTCGCGGTAATTATTTAACTCTTCTCTCAGTTGCTTGAGATACTCAGTTCTGATCTGATAATCATCAGTAACCCCTACCTTTTTTTCAGCCATTAAACCGAGTTTTTTGTTTTCCTGTTCGTAGTTTTTATTAAGTTTAGAGAGTTTATTTCTTCTCTGATTCAAATCCTCTTTTAGCTTATTTAACTCTTTTTTTAGTTCGTCTTCTTCTCTTTTTAGATTGTTTTTTCTTTCTTTTATTATATTAATCCTGTTTTTTAATTCTTCATTTTTAGTTCTCAGCTGATAGTAATTATCTTTTTTGTCATCATAATTAACTTCAACTTCTCTCAGTCTGGCTTTTTTTTGCTTCAGCTTTTCCTTTTTTTGTTCGGCAATATTTTCTTTTTCTTCTAAAGCTTCTTCTAGCCTATCTTTTTTATTGGAAAGTGTTTTTAATTTTTCAGAAAAATCATCATATTGATCCAACAAGAGGTTGATCTCTATATCTTCTAACTCACCCCTCATTTTTTTATATTGACGTGCTTTTTTTGCTTCTTTTTTTACTTTTTTGAACTGTTTTTCTAACTCCCAAACCAGATCTTTAATTCTCTGCAGATTAGCAGTAGTATTATCAAGCCTTTTTTCAGCATCATTTTTACGTGCTTTATGTTTACTAATACCGGCTGCCTCTTCAAAAAGTTCTCTTAAATTCTCTGGTTTAGAATTAATAATCTGTGTTATCTTACCCTGACTCACAATGGAATATGAATTATTGCCTAATCCGGTATCCATCAAAAGTTCATTAACATCTTTTAAACGGCATTTGCTGTCATTGATTAAATAATCACTTTGTCCATCTTCAGTAACCTCTCGAGAAATCTTAACTTCATCGGTTTCAATATCTAAAACCCGCTCAGAATTATCCAAATAAAGCGATACTTCTGCCGAAGAAGATGGGGGCAGTTTCTCACTCCCGGAAAAAATAACATCAGCCATTTCGGTACCCCTCAAATTCTTTGCACTCTGTTCACCCAATACCCAGCGGGCTGCATCCACAATATTACTTTTGCCACTCCCATTGGGTCCTACAATAGCTGTAATCGGAGTATCAAATTGTAAATTTATAGTCTTGGCAAAAGACTTAAATCCCTTTATCTTTATCTTTTTTAAAAACAAGTCTATTCACCTCATCACATTTACTTTAATCACAAGAGAAAAACCTATCCCCATTTTAGGATAGGCCCAGAATCTCTATTGGAAATTATATATTTTACTATCGCCTGGGTGAAACCGTAAATTTAATAGCTGTTCTAACCTCATCATCTATTTCTATTTCAATAAATTCCGGTACCATAACTAAATCCATACCTATTGGTGCTACATAACCTCTGGAAATCGCTATAGCTTTTACTGTCTGATTAATTGCTCCAGCTCCTATTGCCTGTAATTCTACTTTACCTTCTTCACGAATAACAGCAGAAATTGCACCTGCCACTGCTTTGGGATCCGATTTTCCCGATACTTTCAAAGTTTCCATGTGATCTCTCCCCCTTGGTTTTACTACATAAATTAATGATATAAGCTTAACAGATTTTGTACTTCTTGTTTACTTAGAGTCTTGTACTCACCAGGACGCAAACTACCCAATCCTATATTACCTATTTTCAATCTCTTTAAACTCAGAACCCTGTATCCTATTTTATCAAACATCCTTCTTATCTGCCGATTCATTCCTTGGTGAATAACTACCTTATATGTGAAGTTTTTGTTGTCTTCATTTATTTTTTCAAGTTGTGCAGGGGCGGTTTTACCTTCTTTTAACTCAATACCTCTTCTAAATTCATTAAGTTTTTTTTCAGTCGGCTTACCTTCAACAACCACTTCATATTCCTTATCTAATTCAAAAGAAGGATGGGTGATCCTGTAAGTTAATTTCCCATCATTGGTTAAAAGAAGTAAGCCACTACTGTCAGAATCCAATCTTCCCACTGGATATATTCTTTGTTCAATACCATTAATTAAATCCATTACAGTTTTTCTACCATGCGGGTCGTCTAAAGTTGTTACATATCCAGTAGGTTTATATAATTTTAGATAAATTTTTTCTTCTTTTTCAATCTCCCAGCCGTCGACTTCAATTTTATCTTCAATCGGGTCTACTTTAGCACCCATTTTAGTAATTACTACACCATTTACCTTAACCCTTCCCTCTTCAATAATTTTTTCAGACGTTCTACGGGAAGCAATTCCGGCGTGGGCCATTACTTTTTGTAAGCGTTCCATCGATAGACATCCTTTCAGTCTATATTAATATATTCTTGAAAAAACAAAATATTCCTTTATTAATCTTCCTGAAAGACTTTTTTATAATCAATATCCTCTATTTGGGGTAATTTAGTAATATCATCAAGTCCGAATTTCTGCAAAAAAACAGTAGTAGTCCCATATATAATGGGGTTACCAATTGTTTCTTTTCTTCCCTTTTCTTCAATTAAATTATACTTTTCTAATGTCGAGAGAGTTCTTTCTACATTAACTCCTCTTATCGATTCTATTTCTCTCCTGGTAATTGGCTGTTCATATGCAACAATAGCCAGGCTTTCTAAGGCTGCTGAACTTAATTTCTTTCTCTTGGAAATATTCATATAATCTAAGATCAGATCTCCATATTTCTTTTTGCTTTCAAATACATAATGATCATCATAGCTATTTAATTTAAAACCGTGGCTATTTTTTTCATACCTAACTTTTAACTCTTTTAATAGCGGTCTTAAAACAGAAATTTTGATATCCAATACCCTCGATATTTTATCTATATTAACCGGTTCTTGGGCTATAAATATAATCGCTTCAATTTTTGCCATCTTTGCTTCATCCATTTTATCACCTGCTTTAAGCTAAGGAAACTTTAATAGGAGAAAAATGCTTATCCTGCCGCACCTGAACCTTATTTAATTTCATCAGCTCTAATATACTTAAAAATGTTACAACGATCTCCATCAAATTACTCTTCTCCTCTATTAATCTATAGAAGTTAACTTTATTATCTTTAGCTAAAATTTCTAAAATATCATTTATCTTTTTTTCTACTTTGATCTTTTCAACTATGATATGTTCTACCTCTCTTATATCTTCATCTTCAAGATCATTGTCAGAATAAAGAGCCTTCAAATAAATCTGTTTGATATCTTTTAAATCCACTAAAATTACCACTTCTTCTTCAAAATTACGGAACTTTTCTACTTTGGGCTTATTTGTAAAAATATCTCTCCTCTTTTCAAAGTTATCAGCTAAAACAAAGGAAAGTTCTTTATAAAGTTGGTATTTTCTTAACCTTTCTACTAAACTTTCCTCCTCTTTGTTTTCATCTTTTTTATCCACTTTGGGTAAGAGGTAATTAGCTTTAATTTCAATCAATTCAGCTGCAATAACCAAAAATTCACTTATATATCCTAGATCAACAATATGCTGATCGATATAATCAAGGTACTGACCAGTAACCTTGGCTAAAGATATCTTATTAATCTCTATTTTATTTTTTTTGACCAGTTGGTAAAGTAATTCCAAAGGCCCCTGAAATTCATCTAATTCAACTTCATATTCCATATAATCCACCTGATTCTTTAAATTAGGATTCCCAAAAATAGGTTAACAAAAGGACTGATCATCTGCCATAAAAGACCAGTATAGGCCAATACTAACAAGATAACCATACCAATTGGTCCCTGTAGTTTGTTTAAATATCTATCCAAATTTCTGGGGAGAACACCTCTTAAAATATTAGATCCATCCAGTGGGGGTATGGGTAACAGGTTGAAAAAACCCAGACTTAAGTTGACGATAATTGCCAGATATAGAAAGTTTAAAGTTACATATTGAAGATCACTAATCTGTGGGTTTACCGAATTGAGTGAACCAGCGTCTACAGTAAACATCACAGCCTTAAAAACCAAAGAAAATATTACAGCCATAATGAGATTAGAAGCAGGTCCCGCTACTCCTACTAACATCAACCCCCGGCGCGGATTTTGATAATAGCGGGGATTGATCGGTACTGGTTTAGCCCAACCTATTCTTCTTGTAATTAACAAGACCAAACTGCCCATCAAATCAAGATGTGCAATGGGATTTAAAGTTAATCTTCCATTTTGTTTGGGAGTAGGATCTCCCAATAGATAAGAGACATAACCATGTGAGTATTCGTGAATAGATAATGATATTAATAAAATTGGTATGACAAGTATTAATTCCATTACTGTTGACATTTTTTAGTTCTTCCCTTCCAGTTTCTTTTTTATCCTTCTGGCATAATCTAACTGCTCCTCTTTTGTCTTAAGCTTACCTTTTAATACTTTTCTTTTTATTAGTTTTAAAGCATAACTGATTATTGGACCTTCCTGATAACCAATATCAATCAGATCATTCCCATTTATTTTTGTTTGCAAATTTGAAATTTCTTCTAAGTAGTAAAATATATTCTCATTTAACTTTTCATCATCATATTCAATCATTAACAATAGGAGTTTTTCAGTTGATAATTTTTTTAAGCAGTTGTATAAATCAACCTGGCTAGAACTATCAATTATATCTGTAATATCATATTTTAAGGGGTCAAAGAAAATGATTTCTTTTACCCACTGATTAAGTGCCCAGCTTTTAATTATCGAGTTGGGTATATCTTTAAATAAAAATGAAAAATATATTACCCATTTTTCTACATTATAATTATTTTTAGTAAAATATGCAAGGTGCTTTTCAGCTCTCTCCCACTTACTCTTTAGATTATCGGGTATTTGATAATCATCATAAAGCAGTCTTAAAAAGGGTAACTTTTTTAAAAGTCTGATAAACTTTTCATCAGGTTTATGATCAAATAATAGTCTCAGTTCTTTATATACACGGGGGAAACTAACATCAGAGAAACGACTTAAGCGTATAGTTTCCTGCATTAATGCCATCGTCTCCTCTTCTATATTTAAATCAAGCTGAATAGCCAACCTAATCCCCCTAATAATTCGAGTCGGATCATCTAAAAAACTAAAACGGTGTAAAGCTTTCAAAATTTTATTTTCGATATCAATGCGGGCCTTGAAAAAGTCATATAAATATCCATATTCTCCCGGATGTAAAGCAATAGCCAGAGCGTTTATCGTAAAATCTCTTCTAAGAAGGTCATCAAAGATATCTGCCTTCTTCACTTTAGGCAGGGCTCCCGGATGGGTATAAAGCTCATTTCTGGCCACAGCAAAGTCCAACTCGTAATTATCATCAATAATCATATTACCGGTCTTGAATTTTGGATTATAACTGTAATCAACCCCGTAATTACCAGCTATCTCTCTGATCAAATCTTCGATATTACCTTCTACAACAAAATCAAAATCCTTACTTTCTCTATTTAATAGTAAATCCCTGACCATGCCTCCCACCATAAATACGCGACTCTCGATCTTTTGAGCAATCTTACCTATTTTTTTAAACAACTTTTGGCTTTTTGGAGACAATCCAGAAAGTTTATCTTCCATCTCTATCTTTTCCGGGCTTATTTTAACTAATGAACTTACATATCTGTTTTGGTTTTGACTGGTGGATTTTTGTTCATAATATTGATTCAAGATAATCCTTCTTGTAATAATGCCGATTACCTTGCCTGCTTCATTTTTGACAGGTAATCTGCCTATATCATGTTTTACCATTTTCTTTTGGGCTCTTTGAATTGTATCATCAGGTTTGATAAAAATAAGCTTTTTAGTCATATATCCCTTAAGAGGCACCCTGTTTAATTTTTCTTGATCACTTAATCTCCTTAAATCACGCGTAGTAAAAATCCCCTTAACCTTATCTTTTTGATCAACAACAAGTACACCGGTAATATCTTTTTTTTCCATAAGTTTTTTTGCTTCAATAATTTTTATGTCCTGACTCATTTTTAGCGGTTCTTGCATTACTTCTTTAACTTTAATTGACCCCTTGATCTTATCTCTAATTGTGGTTTTTAATCTATTTTTTGCTATCTCAAGATCTGTTTTTAAAGACACAGAGCCTGCTCCCGGATGTCCTCCTCCACCCAGGGCTGAAAATATTTCTTCTAAATCAACATTTTCATTACTGCTCCGGCCGATGATAATAACCTTGCCTTCCATCTCAACTAAGATGAACACAACTGATAATTGATAAAGCAGTTTTATTTTTTCTACCACATTGTTTAAACCCGACACATAGTGGGGATATTTTAAAACAAAATATGTAATCTTATTATCTTTAATTTTAATCTCTTTACGGTTTTTAATCAGCAGTTCAAAGACCTTCTTCTGTTTTTTATCAAGGGTCTCAAGTAAATATTCATTAATAACCTTTTTATTTGCCCCCATATCCAAAAGGTAGGCAAAGGCAATTAAATCCTCAGATTCTGTATTTAAATGCATAAAGTTACCTGTATCAGCAGAAATTCCCAGAGCAAAAAGAGTTGCCTCTGTTCGATTTAATTTAATATTCTCGCGTTTTATTCTGTTCACTAAAATTGAAGTGGCTGAACCTATATCTTCGGAAAGATCTATATCAATCCAGTCCAACTTTTGATGAGGATGATGGTCATAAACAATCGTTTCAACCTCATCCCATTTTATAAGATCTTTTAATGGCCCCAATCTATCAAATTCATGGGTGTCAACGATAATCAATCTATCTATTTTTTCATAATCTATTTCATCATATCTGTATAGTTCAAACTCATCTTTATATATAGCTAAAAACCTCTGTGCTAAGTTACTTAGGTTTTCAGAAATAACAACGCGGGCTTCAGTATAGAGTTTAAGAGCAGCTATCATTCCTGCTAGGCCATCAATATCAGTATTTTCATGTGATATAATTAAATCCATGAAATCAACCCCATTATCTTAGTATTGGGTTACTTTTTTTAGACATTCATTATCACAAGCCTTACGTCCGGCTTTGGCCATCTCTATCCACTCACCATCTTTTTTAACTCTTATTACATCTGCCGTAAAATCATTTTTAGTACCCTCCACAGAGCTATTAGATAAAAGCCAGCTGCCCACCCCATAGATATCAACCGGAACTTGTGACTTTTCAAATTCATTGATCTTTTTAGGTTTAAAACCACCAGTAGCAATTATCTTTACATCCTGGCAGAATTTTTCAGCTTCTTTGATTTCATCCTGTTCTAAGTTCCAATTTTGATAGGCTTTATCCATCTCTTTTCTCAATTTGAAAACGAGTCTGGCATTTACCCCATTATCTAATTTTTTTTCACCGAGAGGTTCAATACTTTTATCTCTAAGGCTAGAAGAATTATCAGGCCTAACTCCAAATAATTTATATTTCTGTGCCTGCTCTTTTTGGCCCGACTTTTTAAATTTAATATATCTATCAAACATAGCTTTAAGTACTGCAAGACTGGTTGAAACACAATCATTATCAAAATCAACCAGGGCAATCCTATTAACATCTGTGGGCATCAATCGGGAAAATTGAAGCATAGCTTCTGTAGTATCACCCAAAAATGAGGCAATATATGAGTGACTTATCGTTCCCCCACCTTTGCCGCCCCACCAAGCTCCCTGCTCATCTGTGGAAACGTAGCGGTTCGTGTTTTCCTCATAATCCTGGTTATAGGCATTAACTCCCAATGAATATGCATATCCATGCAAAGCCTGCAGCTTATAATGAGCAAAGCGAGCAGGGAAAAACAATACATCTTTACCCCGAGCAGCCTCCATAACTCGATAAACATTTGTAGCAATACGGGAGGCTTCGGTTAAGGAACCAATGATAGCTGTTTCTAGATGGGCAAAATCTCTATATCTGCCTTTAATTTTTATCACTGGATCTACCCTGCAAGGATCTCCGGTATAGTAGCCCCTTTGCCCATCCTGACAGGCTAATACTTTCAACTCATCATATGTTTCTACAAACTCACCTCTGTTATTTTCATAGCCTGTAGCTGCTTTCAATAAGGCTAAAGCTTCATCTACACCTCCTAAAATACAAAATGGTTCTCTGCGGGGAAAAATCTGCATCTCTACCTCTAAATTTCCTATATCCTCTTCTTTGAATCTATAGCCTTCTTCAGAAAGTTTCTTTAATATCCTGCTGACATTCCTGAAATAAACATCCGAATACCAGCCCTGCTGCATCCTTTTTTTATCAATCTGAAAGGTCTCTATAGAAAGTCTTTCCCCATCAAATATACTCATTTCATCCACCCCTTATTTTATCTGCCAATCTATTTAATTATTTTGTAAATTAAATCCTTGGGCTTTATAGCCTTATTTTCAATTAGATAAGAATCTTTTAATTTCTGAACCGCTTCTGTGAAATTATCATCTTTTTTATTATAATGTAAGGTTGCAATTTTATCACCTTTTGAAATCCTATTACCGTACTTTTTGTGAAGAATTACTCCTACTTCATTAAGAATTTCATCTGACTTCGTTGTTCTTCCGGCCCCGACCAACATTGCAGCCAGACCGATGTTAATTGCTTTTAATTGGACAAGATAACCGTTTTTTTGAGATTTTAATTCCCATCGATTTTGGGATTTTTTAAATTTATCAGTATTTTCTATATAACTTAAATCTCCCCCCTGCTTCTCAACAATTTCTTTGAATTTATCAAAAGCCTCACCTGTTTTTAATTTATCTTCTAAGAGTTTATAGCCTTTTTTGAAACTATTAACCTTTTCAGCAATCAAGAGCATATTCGCCCCTAAAGTTAAGCAGATTTCTCGTAAATCGAGAGGTCCCTGATCCTTGAGAGTATTTACAGCTTCAATTACTTCTAAATTATTTCCAACTGCCTTACCCAAAGGCTGTTCCATATCAGTTAATACTGCGATTGTCTTTTTGTTGAGTTTCTCTCCTATATTAACCATGATCTCAGCTAACTTTTCTGCCTCTTTAATATTTTTCATAAATGCCCCTGAACCAAGTTTGACATCAAGTACTATTCCATCTGCACCACCGGCAATTTTTTTACTCATTATACTGCTCGCAATTAGTGGAATAGAATCAACAGTAGCTGTAACATCTCGTAAAGAATAGAGTTTTTTAT
Source organism: Halanaerobiales bacterium (assembly GCA_018334565.1). Classification (GTDB taxonomy): domain Bacteria; phylum Bacillota; class Halanaerobiia; order Halanaerobiales; family M55B127; genus M55B127. The sequence continues at coordinate 35,803 of JAGXLU010000006.1, forward strand.
CAGCAGGTGTTAAATTCCCGGTTTGCCCGGCAATTGCTGCATTGATCTCATTCACATTATTGATAAAAATATTCCTATTTAAATTCGTCTTAAAATTTGGTATTGACTCCAGTTTGTCTATAGTTCCACCGGTATGACCTAGACCCCTGCCTGACATCTTAGCAACAGGTACACCTGCCGCAGCAACTAGGGGAATTAATACTAAAGAAGTAGTATCTCCTACCCCGCCAGTACTGTGCTTATCTACTTTAATACCTGCAATTTTTGAAAGGTCAATCTGATCACCAGATTCTGCCATCGCCATCGTTAAATCAGCTGTTTCACGTTCATTCATGCCATTAAAATAAATCGCCATTGCCAGAGCAGATATCTGATAATCTGGTATGTCTTCCTGGGTGAAACCTTTGATCAAAAAATCTATTTCTTTTTTACTTAACTCATTATTATCTCGTTTCTTTAAGATCAAATCATATACCCTCATTTATTCGACCTCCTGTTTTAAACTTCTTTTAAAATTGCTTTAATAAAAGTGGAAAATTCTAATTTAACCTCTTCGGCTACCTTCATTACCTCTTTATGATCTAAAGGTTGTGGCAATACACCGGCTGCCATATTTGTAATACAGGAGATCCCTAATATATTAAAACCCATATGATTAGCTGTGATCGCCTCAGGTACGGTTGACATCCCAACTGCATCAGCCCCTGCTTTTCTTAAATATCTAATTTCGGCTGGGGTTTCATAACTAGGACCCATCAACCCTACATAGACTCCTTTGACTACTTTGATCTCATTTTGGACTGCTTTTTTATATGCCAACTCTCTTAATTCTTCGTTATATATCTCAGACATATCGGGAAACCGGGGGCCAAATTCTTCTAAATTTTTACCTCTTAATGGGTTATCACCCATCAGATTTATATGATCCTGAATGATCATAAAATTACCCGGATTATAATTAATATTGATGCCTCCAGCCGCATTAGTTATGATTAATTTTTTAATACCCAATTTATGCATAATTCGAATCGGAAGTACAATTTCATCCATACTGTAACCCTCATAATAATGGAAACGCCCCTGCATAACCATAATCTGTTTGTTATTTATTCTGCCAAAGACAAATTGACCAAGATGGCCCTGTACTGTGGAAACCGGAAAATTCGGAATATCTTTATATTTAATAACCTTTTTGTCTTCCAGTTCTTCAGCCAAATCCCCTAAACCCGAACCCAAAATGAGGGCTGTTTCTACCCCACTTTTTATTTCAGATTTGATGTATTTAGCCGCCTCTTTAATTTTGTGAATCATATCTATCCTCCTTAAAATTCTCTTTATCGAACTATCAGTATTAGTTAGTGATAAAAATTCATATTCATATTATTTCATTAGGTTTCTTTACTTAATAATTTTATAATATATTACCTTAAATAGCAACATATTAGAAATTTTTGTTAAATAGTCTTCTAAAACTAAATTACTTTTAACTTAAATATATTTAAATAGTCCTAATACTATTAATTTCGATTTCAATATTATCCGATTATATTGAAACTTATAATACTCCTTTTATCTATTATACATATATTCTCTGATTATATTTTTAAAGAGGTCAAAGATTAATCTTTGACCTCTTTAATACCAAATTGCGATATACTTATTGCTATCACATTAATTGATTATTCCTTTTCAAAACCACCCTTTTTATGCCATTGCCAGGCTGTTTCTATTATCGTATCAAGATCAGGGAAATTGGCCGACCAGTTCAACTCTTCTTTTATCTTTTGTGCACTGGCAATCAACCGAGCTGGATCACCTGGTCTTCTTTTTGCTTCTTCAGCAATAATATTACTATTTGTAACTTTTCTAACAGTTTCGATAACTTCCCTGACTGTATAACCCTGGCCGTTCCCTAGATTATAGATACTGCTCTCTTTGGCCTGCATAAGCGCCCTGAGGGCAAAAAGATGAGCAGTTGCAAGATCATTAACATGTATATAATCCCTTACACATGTTCCATCTCGTGTGCTGTAGTCATTACCAAAAATAAAGATCCTTTCCTTTTTATTTAAAGCGACATCTAAGATTAGAGGAATCAAATGTGTTTCCGGTTTATGATCCTCACCAATTTCTCCAGACGGATCTGCCCCGGCTGCATTAAAATATCTCAAAGAAATGTATTTAAGATTAAATATTTTATCATAGCGCTCCATGACTTTTTCAAAAAAATACTTGCTTTCTCCATATGGATTACTGGGACAAATTGGATGCTCTTCTGTTATTGGTATCTTTTGAGGTTCACCATAGACAGCTGCTGTAGAGGAAAATACAATATTTTTAATATTATACTCAACCATCATCTCCAGTAATCTAATGCTTTTATCAAGATTATTATGGTAATACTTGGCGGGATCTTTCATCGATTCTCCCACCAGACTATCTGCCGCAAGATGAATAACTGCTTTAATATTATTATTCTCAAAAATATTTTTTAAAAGTTGTTTATCACCGAAATCTCCTTTGATTAATCTACCGCCTAAAACAGCTTTTTCATGGCCCTTATTTAGATTATCAAGAGTGATAACATCAAATTTATTAAGAAGTGTTTTTACCACATGGCTTCCGATATAACCGGCTCCCCCGGTAACTAATATACTCATCAATTCAACTCTCCCATCCGAAGTTGTTTGTCATTTGCATAACAATACTTGCTATTTTATATAAGCAAGGGTGAAACTGTAAAAAAAGATCAGGATTTAATTACTTCCTGCTTTAAGTTGGTTCTATCCTGATTTTATCTAAACATTGTCGCAGAAAACTCCTTTTAAATCTTGTTTTTGATTTGGTGGAGATGAATGCAATAAGTCTTAGCTTCCTTTAGGTCTAGAATCTTTACGATTGTTAAAACGTTTTTCTTACTATCTCAGTCTTTTTTTGACGTTATCTGTAATATTTACATCTTTTTTCTAAAGGCTGTTTCATCCCTTTCAGAAGTTCAATTTCAACACTATAAACTTCAGCTTTTGCAATTGCAGCAAATACTTTAACATTTTTGTAGCCTGTATCATTAAAAAAGTTTACTTTTTGTGTATGACGACCAGTTTTAAAGGTAAGTTGTATTGTAAAAGGTTTAGTTTGAATAGGTACAGCTTTACCATCATCTCAGAGATGTCTTAGAATACCAAGCTTTTGCGTTGGCATTAACAAAGTACCGTCTTTTGCTATAACATATACATATAGAGTTTTCCCTAAGCCTGTAATTCTAACCATAAAACGAGGAACTTGGGAAACACTCCAGGGAACCTCAATATTTTCTAACATATCATAGCTAACTAAGATTTAGGCTAATCAACTGGGTTCTTAACAAGCCTCATCCAAATCGATGATTTGGATGGGAAAGTTGACTATATTAGAAACTTACCATCCTCATAGATTAATTCTCCATCAGCATATATCTGGCCACCTTGACTCATATCACACAGCATATCCCAGTGAATAGTTGATTCATTTTTGCCTTTTGTTTCAGGATAGCTATTACCTAAAGCAAGATGAACTGTACCACCAATTTTTTCATCAAAAAGCATATTACGGCTGAATTTATTAATTCCGTAATTACAGCCGATAGCAACTTCTCCTAAATATCTTGATCCCTGATCTGTATCAAGCAAGGTTTTTAAGAGTTCTTCCCCTTTTTCGGCGGAAGCCTTGATCACTTTACCATTTTCGAAGCTCAATTTAATATCCTCAATTTCCTTACCATGAAAAATACCAGGATAGGAAAACCTAATATGACCCTCGGCCGAATCTTCTACTGGTCCAGTAAAGACCTCACCGCCGGGGTAATTTTCTTTGCCCTTATCTGCAATCCACTTTCTACCTTCAACATTAAATTTAATATCAGTATCATTAGATTTATAGTGAATTGTTTTAACTTCATTGAGATAGTCAGCAATACTCTTTAGTTCTTCTCCTAACTCTCTCCAATAATTAAGCGGATCATCTTCATACAAATGACAGGCATTGAAGACAAAATCTTCATATTCTGAGAGAGACATCTTAGCTTCCTGTGCATCGGCTGAAGTAGGGTATTGACATAAAGTCCAATTAAGATCTCCTTCAGAGGCCCTTTTCATATGTATCTTCATCAACTCTCTATTTGCTAAACTTCTCTTTTTCATCTTTTGGGGATCAACATTGGTCATCCCCTTTGTATTATAATGAGCTAATATAGAAATAGAGGCATCTATATTTTCTATTAGATATTTTCTTATAGGAGACTGATAATCAAGCTGATTTTCAGAAGCGTTTTCATAAAAAAGTTCATCTTTACCTGCAAAAGTAGGAATTACTATGGGATGAGCTCCCCTTTTAAGAACCTTTACATATACAGCCTTAATCAAGGGTTCCGCTGCCATTGCTCCTTGGATTAAAACCTGCTCATCTTCTTTAACTTCTACAGAATAATCAACCAATACATCTGCATATTTTTCTAATATAGGGTTAATCATTAATATCCTCCTTTAGTTTTTAACTACTCTAAACTAATAACTACATGGTCTCCACCATCATCTACATCCACTATTTTACCTAAAGAAGCCTCATCTTCTATAGATTTTAATAATTCATCTAAATTAATATTATTTTCATTCATTTGATTCTTAGCTTTTTGAGGTATAATATTCATTGCAGTTTTAGCAATCATAATCGGTATCGATATATTGACCTTTTCTTTACCGTTTTCCTCAACCAGTATTTTAATATACTTAGGTTGTTTTTTGTTACTTTTGGGCTTATCAAATGCAAGATCCCTCTTTGATAGAGTATCTAAGAGTTCATCAGCCTCTTTAGCATCAATAGTGCCCTTTTCTAACATCTTTAGGATTTGCAGTCTTTCTTCACTCACTTTATTATTCCCTCCTTTGTTTATATGTCTCCCAGCTCTTCAACTGCTTCAGAAGCATTAATTTCTCCGCTTTCAAGCCGGGCAAGTACTTCTTTTCTTTTTTCAGCCATTTCATCATCAGGGCTCTCATCTATATCATGACCTAAAGCATGTATAACATCATCCAACTTATTTCGCACTGTTGGATATGAAATACCTAATTCCCTTTCAACCTCTTTTATATTGCCTCTTGACTTAACAAATACTTCAATAAATTCCAGATGATCTTTTTTCAACTTTGAAAATTTATCCAATTTAAAGTTCCCATTAATCGTGGTCTGACAACTAGGACATTTTAATGAAGTAATAATCATTTCATCACCACAAACCGGACAAGTACCAATTAAATTATGAATCATTTTTTCATATCCCCCCTTTTTCTATTTTAATTTGTAATTCGCTTCTCATTAATATTATAATATTTTACTTTATAATTGTCAAGTTTTGTATTAATATTTTTAATGTTTTAATTAACATATTTAATTCATCACTCCATTTTGCCGTATATTCCTCCTCCTCCACTTATAATTTCTGCTTGACCTTTTCTTGCTTTTTCGATTCTATCTGCTAGCTTTTTATTTAAAACTTCTTTTAAACTATAATAATCAACCTCATGTAAGACGTTCATTTCACTTGTAAAACGATCTAATAATTTCTGTAAAGTCTTTTTACCTATTCCTGGTATGTCCAATAAAGGAATCTGATATATATATTCTGCCCGGTAGGTGGGGTGATTTACCGGCTGATCAGAGATCTCTAAAATCCTATCTTTTACACCCATAACCAGCTTTTTTTTACAATTCGGACATTTGAGAACAGCTTGTTTAGTGTTAAAGGTTAAATCACATTTTTGGCAATAAGAGCGGTGATATTTACCCAAACGAGGATCAAGACCATAGTTGGCTTTAACTTTTCTTTTACCCTTTCTTTTAAGGGCTGCTTTAAATTCGTTGAAGTTCGGTGTTTTCATGGTTAAAATATTATATTCTCTAGCTATTTTGGCAAGGGAATGGGCATCTGAATTAGCAAGGAAAGACTTTTTTGCAAGTTCACTTAATCGATCTGCTAACTGGCTGTCTGCACTCAAGCCAAGTTCAATTGCTGGTATTGACCTCCATTCCTCTTCACTAAAAACCTCTTTATAACTAACAAAGGCATTACCATAAAAACTCTTATGGGGAGTAAATAGATGAGCAGGTACCATTATGCCATTACACGCCTTAATTATCTTAAGGATTGCAGAGCCAGTTAAGCCTGTAACTTGGGTACTTAGGTTTGTATTTTTTATATAATGAGCCATTATAGTGGTAAATTCCTTTATATTATCAAGAAATGGAAAGTAAGCTAGATAATGAACCATACCCCCATTATCTTCCCTACTTTCTATTTCGGCACCTGGGATGATTACCAGATCTTTTTTGTATTGAAACCCGCCTTCTTTTATTTCTTTTAATTGCCCGCCCTTTAACATTGAACTAATATCTTTTTGTACCCGGGGTGAAGCACAGTCTATAATTCCAATCAAATCAAGTCCCTTACGTTGATTACTTTCCTTTACTATGTTTTTAAAGTTGAGCTTTCTGGAAGCCGTTATTTTAACTGGCTTTCCATTTGAAGCTGCTCCAATATGAATGTGCATGTCAGCATAATAATCATTCATTTTTTTCAGACCTGTTTAAATACCAGAGCAGTCCTATAATTGACTTGCTGTCCTTAATCTGACCATTTATTATCTTTGATAAGATCTCTTTTTTGTCTATCTCAACAGTTTCAATATACTCACCCTTATCCAAGTTTTGACCAAAATATCTAAGCCCTTCTGCTATAAAAAGATAAAGATTCTCACTGCTATAACCGGGAGTGGTATAAAAACTAAAGAGTCTCTTAATCTTCAATGGGCGGTAACCGGTTTCCTCTTCTAACTCTCGAGCTGCACATTTATCAATATCCTCTCCATCTTCCAATTTACCGGCGGGAAGTTCTAAAATAACTTCATCAACAGAAATTCTATACTGTTTTACCATTAAGATCTTACCGCTTTCGGTAATAGGGATAATAGAAACTCCTCCCATGTGTTCTACAACCTCTCTGTAAGTTTGATAACCATCATAGAGTTTAACTTTATCTTTGCGCAAATTCAAGATAGCTCCCTTATATATGTATTCACTATCAATAACTTTTTCCTTATATTTTTCCAATTTAAATTCACCTCTCTGTCTTCATTGTATTTTATTTTAACACCTTTAGACCATAAAAAAAAGCCCACCCCTGCAGAGTGGACTCAATCTTTATAAGAAAAAAATATTTTATTTATATTCTTTGCCCTTCTCAAGAGCCTTAAGATTGAGGTCAATAAGGTCCTGATTACGGGCTGATAGAACACTTTCCAGTGAATTTTTAACTGTTTTTAGTTTTATAACATCTTTATTTTCTATATATGACCCCAGCATAACCATGTTGGCAATTTTTGAATTACCCAGTTGATTAGCTATTTCATTGGCCGGTATTTTTATGACCTTAATATCATCTCTTTTTACATCTTCTTCAATTAATGTACTGTTTAAAAATACCGTGCCTCCACTTTTAACCTGTGGCAAAAATTTATCAAATGAGGGTAAGTTCATAACGATTATTGAATCAGGCTGAGTAGTCATAGGAGATGGTATTAGTTTATCTGAAACAATAACTGTACAGTTCGCCGTTCCACCTCTCATTTCGGGTCCATAGGAAGGCATCCAGGATACTTCTTTACCTTCTTTCATTCCAGCATAAGAAATCAGCTTACCCATTAACATTATGCCCTGACCACCAAAACCTGCTAAAATAATTTCTTCTTTCATTCTACTCCACCCCCTCAGGTGTTTTTAGATCGCCTAGAGGATAGGTCTTTATCATATTATTTTTTAGCCACTCGATAGCATCCAAAGGCTTCATACCCCAGTTAGTAGGACAGGTTGATAACACTTCAACTAGAGAAAAACCCTTGCCTTCTAATTGGATCTCAAAAGATTTCTTGATTGCCTTTTTAGCTTTTCTAATGTGTTTGGGATCATGTACTGATACCCGGGCAATATAGGCCGAACCATCCAGTTCTGTGAGCATTTCTGACATTTTAATGGGAAAACCGGCTTCCTTCACATCACGTCCAAAAGGCGAAGTGGTAGTTCTTTGCCCTTCCAAAGAAGTGGGGGCCATCTGACCACCTGTCATTCCATATATTGCATTATTAACAAAAACCGTACTGATCAGTTCTCCCCGGTTAGCAGCATGTACAATTTCAGCTGTACCAATTGAAGCCAAATCGCCATCTCCCTGGTAGGTAAAGACAAATTTATCAGGATGGACTCTTTTTATACCGGTCGCCACAGCAGGAGCTCTACCATGTGAGGCCTCATGCATATCTACATCAAAGTATTCATAGGCCAAAACAGAACAACCTACTGGAGCTACACCAATTGTTTTTTCTTTTAGATCCAATTCATCTATAACTTCAGCTACAAGGCGGTGAATAATTCCGTGTGTACAACCCGGACAATAATGAAATTGTTTATCAGTTAAAGAATCTGGATAACCTGCTACTTTTTTCATTATCTTTCACCCCCGATTTTTTCAATTTCTTCAACAATTTCTTCGGGTGAAGGTACAACCCCACCGGTTCTTCCATAAAAATGAACCGGTTTTTTACCCGAAACAGCCAACTTAACATCTTCTACCATCTGTCCTAAACTCATCTCAACTGTTAAGAAATTTTCAACCCGGTCCGCAGTTTCATTAATTATATCACTGGGAAAAGGGAACAGAGTAATTGGTCTAATCAGTCCAACCTTATAACCGTCTTTACGGGCCATTTCAATCGCACTTGTGGCGATTCTTGCCGTAGTACCATAGGCAACAATAATTATATCTGCATCTTCTGTATAAAGTTCTTCATACCGCACTTCTTCTTCTTTCATCCTGTCATACTTGGCCTTCAGCTTTAAATTATGATCTTCTAAATCATGGGGGTCAAGGGCAAGGGAATTAATGATATTGCGCTCTCTTCCTTTTGCTCCATCTGTAGCCCATTCTTTTTTGGGAAGATCATCGGGATCAATCGGATCCTTAAATTCAACCGGTTCCATCATCTGCCCAATAATTCCATCTCCTACGATTAATACAGGATTCCTATATTTATCGGCAATATCAAAGGCATCCATTGTTAAATCTACAGCCTCCTGAACAGAACTAGGAGCCAGAACTGTCAAATAAAAATCACCATGGGCCATCCCTTTAGTTGCCTGAAAATAATCAGCCTGTGATGGTTGAATTGTACCTAAGCCTGGGCCCCCTCTCATAATATTGATTATAACTGCAGGTAATTCTGCTCCTGCAATATATGAAATGCCTTCTGCTTTCAAACTGATTCCCGGACTGGACGAAGAAGTTAATACCCTTGCTCCAGCGCCTGCAGCACCATACACCATATTACTGGCTGCAACTTCACTTTCAGCCTGTAAAAAAGTACCACCGACTTCCGGAAATTTTCTGGCTAGATAGGCTGGTAATTCACTCTGAGGAGTGATAGGATAACCAAAAAAATAACGACAACCTGCTCTAATAGCAGCCTCAGCTATAGCCTCATTACCTTTCATTAGTGTTTTTTTACCCATATATATAAACCTCCTTTATTCCTCCTTATATACCTCAATAACGACATCAGGACACATTGTAGCACACATTCCACAGCTAATACATTTTTTTTGTTCCTTTACTTCGGCATAATGGTAGCCATGACTGTTTATTTCCTCTGACATTGAAATAATATCGACTGGACATACTGCTGTACAGAGCTCACAGCCCTTACATCGCTCAATATCGAATACTACAGATTGTTGTTTCTCCATCCAGACACCTCCTTAGTAATTCTTCGCCTTTTCATTACCTGATAAAACTCTGTATGCCCCTACGGCTAATGCCTCTAATTCCTCTTCACCCGCAAAAACCTTTACAGGAGCAATATGTTTAACTCTTTTTTTGACTAACTTAACAAAATAATCAGAATAGGCAATACCGCCTGTTAAAATTACAGCATCACATCTGCCCCTTAAAACTGCAGACATAGCACCTATTTCCTTGGAAACCTGATAGGCCATTGCTGTAAAAATAAGTTTTGCCTTTTGCTCACCCTGATTAATTCTATTTTCTACTTCTAACATATTACTAGTATCAAGATAGGCAGTGACCCCTCCCTGACCTATTAACCTTTTTTCAAGCCAATCTTTATCATATTTGTCGGAATAACACATTTTTAATAGATCAAAACTGGGAACTCCCCCACTGCGATTTGGGGAAAATGGTCCATCACCACTTAAGGCATTATTAACATCTATAATTTTTCCTTTCTTATGAGCCCCCACAGAAATACCGCCACCTAGATGAGCTATTATCAAATTTAATTTCTCGTAATTGCTATTACACACCTCTGCATATTTACGGGCAACAGCCTTATGATTTAGAGCGTGAAAAATACTTTTTCTGCTAAGTTCGGGTATTCCGGATAACTTTGCGACATCCTCCATTTCATCTACAACAACAGGATCTACGATAAAAGCTGGACAATCGGCTTTGTTCGATAAAAGATCTGCCAATAGGCCGCCTAGATTACTAGCATGTTCACCTCTTTTTGCTTCTTTTAAATCTTTTTTCATCTCTGCATTTACCCAGTAAGTTCCCCCAGGAATTGGTCTTAATAAGCCACCTCTACCGACTACAGCAGATATATTGGATATCTCTATATCTTCATCTTCTAAAAAATTTATAATGTAGTTATATCTGAATTCCAATTGATCACTCATATACTCAAATTTTTTTAACTCTTTTGAGTCATGTTCTATATTCATCTTTTTAATTTCAGTTTTTTTATTAAATATTCCTAATTTTGTTGATGTTGAACCAGGATTAATACTTAAAATTAACATATCCATAATCCCACTCCTAACGAGGTACGAAGTTCCTTCTTACTTCACCTATTTTTTTAATTCTCTCTTCTGCCATAATATCAGCTGCTTTATAAGTTGGTATATTATCTCTTTTACTAATCTCAAATACTTTTGTTATATTATTATATATATTTTTAGCACGTCTTAATGCACGCTCCCTATTATATCCAATTAATTCATCATAAACATTAATAACACCACCAGCATTAATTACATAATCAGGGGCATAGACGATATTTTTTTCCTCTAGTGCATTACCATGTCTTTCTTCTTCTTTCAATACATTATTAGCAGCACCTGCTATGATATCACATTTTAACTTAGCAATCGTTTCATCATTAATAACAGCACCCAGTGCACATGGGGCAAAAATATCACAATCTACACTGTAGATCTGATCTGGTTTAACTACTTCAACCCCGAAATCCTGCACTGCCTTATCTATGTTTTCTTCTTTGATGTCAGTTATAATAACTTCAGCGCCTGCTTCTTTAAGATGTTTAACCAAACTATATCCGACATGGCCAACACCCTGCACAGCCACTACTTTGTTTTTTAAATCTGAGCTTCCATAAACCTCATTAACAGTAGCTCTAATCCCGTAAAATACACCTAAGGCAGTTACCGGAGAAGGATTGCCACTCGTAGATGGTAAACCGGTTACATAATCAGTCTCTTCTGCTACAATATGCATATCATCTGCATTAGTATTGACATCCTCGGCTGTTATATAGCGGCCATTTAGACTCTGCACAAAACGTCCATAAGCCCTTAAAAGTTCTTCGGTTTTTATTTGATCTGGATCACCTATAATTACTGCTTTACCACCACCTAAGTTTAATCCGGCTGCGGCAGACTTATAGGTCATACCTTTTGACAATCTTAATACATCAGTTAAGGCTTCTTCCTCACTTTCATAATCCCAGATTCTAGTCCCACCCAGAGCTGGACCCAGTGTTGTATCATGAATAGCAATAATTGCCTTTAAACCAGATACCTCATCATAATTAAATACAACCTGTTCATAATCATCGAGTTCTAATCTTTTAAAAAGTTCTTTCATTTCAAATCTTCCTCCTCAATTTTTATTTTAAGCCTCTGCCATTAATTTAGCCAGAGTAATAGAATTAAACTTTGTATCCGCCCTATCTGCCCGAGAAGTTACTACTAATGGAACCTTTGCTCCTAATACTGCTGAAGCGGAAGGTTGATTACCATAAAACACAAGTGCCTTGTATAAAAAATTACCGGATTCGATATTAGGTACTAAAAGAATATCAGCTTGACCAGCAACTTTGCTTTCTATTCCCTTATGGTGGGCCGCCTCTTTATTAATAGCATTATCAAAAGCAAGAGGTCCATCTACTAAAGCTGTATTGATCTGCCCTCGCTCAGCCATCTTGGCTAAAGCAGCCGCCTCTAGTGTAGCTGGCATAGAAGGATTAACAGTTTCCACAGCTGCTAAAACAGCTGCTTTGGGCTCTTTTATGCCTATCACATTAGCCATCTGAGCTGCATTATTAATAAGGTCTATTTTATCTTCTAGACTGGGATTAATGTTCATACCCCCATCGGTTAATATTATGAAGCGCTTTTCTTTTTCTAAATATATTAATGTTACAAGGCTTAATATGTTCTCTCCTCTCAGACCATAATTTTTATCAAGCAGGGCTTTTAAAACTAAACTGGTGCTGATAAACCCTTTCATCGGAAAATCAGCTTCACCCTCACTGATTAGTTCCATCGCCTTCTGAGCAGATTCTTTTTTTGTATTTGTATTAATAATAAGTGGGCTTTCTTTCATATTATTTTTTTCAACTAATTCTTTTATTTTCGGTTTATCACCTATTAAAATCGGTTTGACAATCCCGAGATCAGCTGCTTTTTTAACACTGTCTATCACAATTTTATCTTCAGCAGCTACCACTGCGAGTTTTAGGGGTTTTGTTTTTTTAGCATTAGTAATAAGTTTTTCCATATTTTTCAACAACTTTATTACCCCCTTATATTATGAACTGCTTTCATCATCTCTATTCTTTCTTTTACAATATGATCAGCAGCATCAACGGTAGTAATATCTTTTTTTTCTGCTATTTCAAATATTTGTAGTAGTTTATCATAGATGTGTTCGCATTTTTTCATGGTTCTTTCTTCATTATATCCGCCAATACCAAGTTCATCTGCCACCTGGATCAATCCACCTGCATTGATCACATAATCAGGGGCATATAGAATACTTTCTTTTTTAAGTATATCAGCAAAATGATGATCTTTTAATACATTATTGGCAGCACCTGCTATAATATCACAGTTTAATCTCTTAATGGTTTCTTCGTTGATTACAGCTCCCAGTGCATTGGGAGAAAAGATATCACATTTAGCATCATATATCTCATCAGGCTTTACTATTTCAGCTCCCAATTCTTTTGCTTTTTTTACATTTTCTTCTTCAATATCGGTTGCGATCACCTTACAACCCTGATCAAGTAAATGCTTGCTTAATTTTAGACCAACTTTCCCTAATCCCTGAACTGCAACGGTTAAATCTTCACAACTGTCATTACCGTATCTGTATTTACAACAGGCTTTAATTCCATGAAATACTCCATAAGCAGTTGCTATTGAGGAATCGCCACTGCCCCCAAATTCTTTGGGCAAGGCACCTACAAAAGGGGTTTCTTTTCTTAAAATAACAAAATCATCAAAGGTAGTCCCTACATCAGTTCCCGTAGAATAACGACCATTCAAGGTATTAATGAATTTACCCAGTGCCCTAAATAGGCCTTCCGTTTTATCTTGATGAGGATCGCCCCAAATAACAGATTTAGCTCCACCAAAATCAACATTTGATATTCCAGATTTATATGTCATTCCTTCGGATAGACGCAGAGCGTCAGTAATCATCTCGTCTTCCTTATCATAGTCCCACATCCTGCAGCCTCCCAAACTGGGACCTAAAACGGTATTATGGATTGCAATGATGGCTTTAAGGTTCACTTTGTTGTCCTGTAAAAACATAATTTGTTCATGCCCATGTTCTTCCATCTCTTTAAATAATTCCATTAAATATCCATCCCCCTTTAAAATATTATCTTTACACTATTAATATAATGCATATTTTATTCCAACACCATATTTATAAATTTGATATATTTTTATAAAAACAGATACTATCATAACAGCAATACTAAGTATTTGCTTTTTTATGCTATTTTTTTCACAACTGCAATATAAAACATGCCTGCATATATTTGCAGGCATGTTTTTGCAGTTCTATTTTAAATTGTATTTATTTATCTTATAATAAAGGCTTCTCACAGCAATTTCCAGCAGCTCTGCTGCCTCTTTTCTATTCCCATTGGTTTTTATTAAAGCCTCTTTTATGACCTCTATCTCGGTCTTGTTGACTATTTCATTTAAAGAATTTTCTTCAATAGGATAACTATCTGGTGGTCCATTTATCTTGTCTTTTAATTTAGCTTTTCCAACAATATCTGGAATATGTTTGATCTCAATTATGTTTTTGTTGATTCCTAAATTTATCATGGCTCGGCCAATTATATTTTCTAGTTCCCTTACATTACCGGGCCAATTATAGTTTTTTAAATATTGGATCGCCTCTTTAGAAATGCCTCTCACAGATCGGCCGTATTGCTGGTTAAACTTTGTTATTATATGGTGCATCAAAAAAGGAATATCTTCTTTTCTTTCCCGCAAAGGTGGAATAAGAATAGGAAAGACATTTAACCTATAATAAAGATCTTCCCTGAATTGCCCCTTATTGATAGCCTTTTCGAGATTAATATTTGTAGCAACTATTATTCTTATATCTATATCAATTGTGCGAGTACTACCCACTCTTAAAATTTCTTGCTCCTGGATTACTCTAAGCAATTTGGACTGTAGCTTGAGGCTGATCTTTCCAATTTCATCTAGAAAAATTGTCCCGTGATTAGCCTCTTCAAAAAGCCCTTTTTTGCCACCTTTTTTAGCACCGGTAAAGGCCCCTTCCTGATAACCAAAGAGTTCACTTTCCAATATATTATCGGCCAGGGCTGAGCAATTTACCCTGATAAATTTATTTTTACTACGTTCACTGTTATTGTGAATTGCATGGGCAAAAAGCTCCTTGCCGGTTCCGCTTTCTCCCCTTAACAGAACGGTTATAGGTGTCCTGGCAGCTTTTTTTGCTTGATTGATGACCGACTTCATGGTTTCAGACTCACCCACGATATCTTCAAAGGAATATTTAGCATTGATCTGCCTTATAATCTTTTTTGCTTGATTTAATTCTTCGGTCAACTTTTTAATTTCAGACACATCATGTGCTACAGCTACACTACCTTTTAGCTCACCATCAACAATCATAGGGGCTGCATCGACAAGTACATTCTTCTTGTTTGGACCAACCTTCATCCTCACATTTGAAACTGACTTGCGGGTCTTCAGTACCTTATAATGCATGCTCTTACCTTCTATAATATCCACATTAGCGGGCTTACCTATAACATCTTCCTCTGTTAAACCGGTTAACTTTTTGTAGGCAGGATTGATTAAGATCCCCACTCCGTTTTCATCAACAACACTGATTGCATCCTGAGTGGAGTTGATAATCGCCTCCAGCATAATCCTGATTTCACGCAGATCTGTAATTTGCTCCGCTAATTTTTTGACATCTGTAATATCCCTAAAGACAGACACTGCCCCGATGATATTTTGCTGCTTATCTCTAACAGGTACTCGATTTGTAATAATAGTAGTCTGTCGGGCATTTTGAATCTGATTTAGTTCTGCTTCACCTTTTTTTAGGGTAATATGCAGTTTTGCATCGGGTATTACATCCTTTATTTTTTTATTTAAAATGTCCTTTCTATCTAAGCCAAACATTTTTTCAGCCGCATCGTTAAATAATTCTATTCTACCTTCTTTATCTACAGAAATTAGGCCGTCGTGTGTAGAATTAATAATTACATTCTTCTTACAGATTTTATTTTTAAGTTCCTCTATCTTTTTTTCTCTACTTATCTCACTCATGGTTTCACTCCAGCCTTAAAAATTAATCCCAGGGATTTTTTAAAAAGCGTTTTATAGTAAAGATCTCTTCCTCATAATTTAACTTAAGGCTACTTTCCTTTAAATCTTCTCTCACTGAAATAAATTTAATAGGGATATTCATCTTATCGGCTGCTTTCTTTACTATGGGATAGCCTTCTTTTAAATCATCTAATTGGGTATCTTGACCTAAATTGATATTACAGATCAAATTATCAACATTCATTTTTGCAGCAGACTCGATTTGATCTTTCATCTTGATAATACCCTCTACATTACTTGTAAAAGGTCTTTTTGTATTGACTACTAAATTTAATTCATATTTAGCTGCCTGGACACTATCTGCTATACTGCCTAGAACAGTTGCCCCCTCTTTATCACCACCAACATCAATAACCCCATAGTATTCTTCATTGTGTAGAAGTCTTTTTAGATCTGCTGTTATAATAGGTAAATCAGCATACTTTAATTTTTTGGGATAAATAACTTCAATCCCCTGTTCTTCCATTAACTGTTCCTTTTCACGTGAGCGAAAATAGGGGTTGATCACATCTAAATCTACAATCACTACCTTTTCTCTATCTTTTCTTAAATGGAGGGCATAATTTAAAGAAACCTCTGTCTTTCCACTACCGAAGTTTCCCGTAAAGACAGTGATCCGCTTATCTTCCATAATGTTATTGATTCCCCAAAGTAGCAACCATAACCGCTTTGATAGTATGCATTCTATTTTCAGCCTGATCGAATACTTTGGAATGTTTGCTTTCAAATACACGATCGGTTACTTCCATTTCCTTTACTCCGTGCTCTGCAAAGATTTTTTGTCCATTATCTGTCTCGGTATTATGATAGGCCGGTAGACAGTGTAAAAATATTACATCTTCATTATCTGTGTTAACAATCATTTCCATGTCAACTTGATAGGGTTTTAAAAGAGCAATTCTTTCTGCAAACTTTTCTTCTTCGCCCATTGATACCCAGACATCGGTATAAATAGCATCGGCATCTTTTACGCCTGACACTGGATCATCTGTTATATCAATAGTAGCCTTTGAATCTCTGGCTAATAAATTGGCCTTTTTAACCAAAGCATCATCTGGCCAGAGTTCACGAGGTGCTATTATTGTATAATTTAAACCCATAATTGCACTACCCATCATCAATGAATTGGCCATATTATTACGGCCATCACCTACATATACCAATTTGCGTTCTTGTAATCCACCAAAATTTTCTTGAATAGTCAAAAAATCTGCCAGTATTTGAGTAGGATGATATTGATCAGTTAAACCATTCCAGACTGGGACACCTGCATATTCAGCCAGTATTTCAACTGTTTGATGCTTATATCCTCTAAATTCTATCCCATCATACATTCTACCTAAAACACGTGCCGTATCGGCAACTGTTTCTTTTTTACCTAGCTGAATATCATTTTTACCCAGATATTCAGGATAACCGCCTTCATCTTTAGCACCAACTGAAAAAGCACACCTGGTTCTAGTTGAAGGTTTTTCAAAAATTAAGGCTATATTCTTACCCTGAAGTGTATCACCCTTAATACCCGCTCTTTTCTTGTCCTTTAGGTCTTTAGAAAGTGTTAATAGGTAGCTAATTTCCTCCTGTGAAAAATCCTGTAATGTTAACAAACTCCTACCTTTAAGATTAAATGCCATCTTATCTCCTCCATAATATTATTATTTCCCCACTGATATATAATATTATATAATATATAAGATAAATATTCAATATTTTTATACATTAATGTATAAATATTCAATGACTTATCATATTATTCTTCAGTCGAAAATCATCAGCTACTTTGGCGATAAATTGGGCATTGGTCGGCCTACCGATTGTTTCTGATATACAGTAACCGAAGTAATCTGTAATTTTATTTTTGTTACCCCGCTCCCAGGCTACTTTAATCGCATGTCTGATGGCTCTTTCTACGCGACTGGACTGGGTTGAAAAATTATTGGCAATCTTGGGGTATAGTTTGTTTGTAATTGAGTTAACTAATCCTAAATTCGTAATACTTAAATAAATAGCGTTTCTTAAATAAAGATAACCTCTGATATTAACAGGTATTCCGAACTCATCCAATAATTTACTAATTTCTATATGTATATTGCTCCCTTTATCAACTAAATCTTCATTTTCCTTTATCTTTAAATCATAATTTTCGAATTTATATTCCCGGTTTAAATCCTTAATCCTGTTTTTGATACATTCTAGTTCAGTTGGTTTTGACATAAAGTAGTCTATTTCATAGGTCTGTAAAATCTTTAGTATTTGCTCATTAAGAAAAGATGAAATAATTATTATATTAATTTCTTCCATCATTTGTCTTTCTTTTAGCCTATTTAAAATACTCAATCCATCTAAATGAGATAAAATCAAGTCCATTATTATATAGTCTGGTTCTGTATCCATGATTAATTCTAAACCTGTTTTGCCGTCATGGGCAGTAGCCACACATTCAAACTTTTTTAAACTGCTGAGCTCTTCCTTAAGTTCACTGCAAAATTCTTTGTTTTGATCAATCAATAATATCTCCTGTGTACATTCATTTTCCATTTTTGAATTAAACTCCCCTTTAAATTTTTTAGCATATATAATATGCTTATTAATATATATACTATATAGAAGATGTAATACCTTCTATTTATGGTAATTTTTTAATTTTATGATAAAAATTATATTAAATGTAACATTTTGTGAACTATATTTTAAATGTATTTTGCTTTTCTTTTGCCATTTTTAACATTTCACGGGCATGTTTTTTAGTAGTTTCTGTTAATTTAACCCCGCCCAACATCCGAGCAAGTTCCTCAACTATACCATCTTTTTTAAGTTTTTGTATCTTGGTAACTGTTTTATCATTATCACCTAAGCTTTTATCAATATAATAGTGATGATCACCCATACTTGCCACCTGTGGTAAGTGTGATACACAGATAACTTGTCTTTTTTTTGCTATTCTGTATAATTTCTCTGCCATCTTTTGGGCCGTTTTGCCCCCAATGCCTTTATCTACTTCATCAAATATCAATGTTTCAACTCGATCTATATCAGCCATAATATTTTTAAAAGCCAACATCACACGGGAGAGTTCTCCCCCTGAAATTATCTTAGAAAGCGGTTTAAAACCTTCTCCCGGATTTGTCGAAATCATAAACTTAAGATCATCAATACCATTAATAGCTCGCCCAGACTGGCTAAACTGAAGTTTTAAACTTGCTTTTTCCATAGCTAAATCCTTAAGTTCTTGTTCAATATCACCGGTAAAATTATCAGCCTGTTTTTTTCTAATTTCAGAAAGGCGACAAGCCGCTTCATCATAATTTTCTTGTAATTTTTTTAAATCTTTTTTTAGATTTTTACGAATTTCAGCCTGATTGTTCAATTGATCTAATTTGTCTTGCAACTCTTCTTTATAATCAAAAATATCCTGAATGGAATCACCATATTTTCTCTTTAATTTATTGATTAGATCAAGACGGTTTTCTATTTTTTCTAATACTTTATGATCAAAATCTAAACCGGATATATAATTATCTATGCTGAAACTTAGCTCTTCTAACTCATAATATATATTTTGTAAACTCTTTTGAAAATCAGCCAGTTTATCATCATATTCACTGTATTTATTAATCCTTTTTAAATATAAGCCAACATTATCAATCATCCCATCTTTATTATATTCTTCCGGGTTGATTAGATCTTCAATTTGTCCGCATAGTTCATAAATATCCTGAAGATTGGATATTTTATTGTACTTCTTTAACATTTTCTTATCTTCATCGATCTCTAATTTGGCTTTCTCTATTTCATCGATTTGGAACTTATAGAGGTCAATCTTTCTCGCTCTGTCCTGCTCGTCTATATTTAAATTAGCCAATTTCTTTTGTATTTTGTTTATCTCATTAAAATATCTTTTGACTTTGTTTTTTAGATTGAGTATGTTCTTTTTTATATATTGATCCAAGATAAAAAGATGTGTCTTTTCATTTAATAAACTCTGCTGTTCATGTTGTCCGTGTATATCAATTAAAAGTGGCGCTATTTTTTGAATTAAAGATACTGTGACCAGATGTCCATTAATTCTGCCCTTATTTCGTCCATCCTGGTTAATTTCACGAGAAATAATAAGTCCATCTTCTATTTTTTTTATACCATTTTTTGCTAATAATTCTTCTATCTCATCCATCTTATTTGGATGAAAAAGAGCTTCAATATAGGCTGTTATTTTATCTGTCCTGATAATCTCTTTATAGGCCCGAGCCCCCATTAAAATATCTAAAGCATCCAATATTATTGATTTACCCGCACCAGTTTTACCAGTCAAAACATTAAAACCTACTTGAAATTTAATATTTAGTTCATCAATTAGGGCAAAATTTTTAATGTTAAGTTCAGTTAACATCTAGTTCCTCCTATCTTAATTCATTAATTCCTTAAGATCTTCAAATACTTTTTCTGTTTTATGGGAAGGTTTAATAATTAAAAGTAGAGTATCATCGCCAGCTACACTGCCCATTATGTGATCCCAGTTGGCATTATCCAAAGCCTCTCCCAAGCCACCAGCAGTTCCCTTAACAGCTTTTAACAGAATAAGGTTTTCACTAAAATCGATATCTGCCACTAGGTTATTGAACATTTTTTTGAGCCAGTATTTGTTCTCTGCACTAGACTTCTGGTCTGCTTTTGCATATTTATAGCCGCCTTCTTTATCAGGTATCTTGATTAAACCCAACTTTTTTATATCACGTGAAATAGTTGCTTGAGTGACATCAATCCCCATTTCTTCTAACTTCTTTACAAGTTCTTTTTGCGTCCTAATGATTTCATTTTTAATCAGATTTAGTATTTTTAGTTGCCTCTTGTTTTTCATCAATAATCTCCTCCTAAACTAATCCAACTCTCATCTTATTTCTTAATATTGTATAAAAAGTCCTATCAGGAAACTTTATTAAAGATAATTCATCTTCAGAAGATTCTATTCTTACAATATCACCTTCTATAACCTTAATAGAATTTCTACCATCCGTGGTCAAATATATCTTATCTTTTTCTCCTTTTACAGCTATCTCAATCACTTCTTCATCTGAGATGACCATCGGTTTAACATGAACGGCATGTGGGTTAAGTGGGGTAATTAATAGTGCTTTAACCTGGGGATTAATAATCGGTCCACCTGCCGAAAAAGAATAAGCTGTAGACCCGGTTGGGGTTGAAACTATAATCCCATCCCCCCGATAAGAATTAACGAATTCACTGTTAATATGCATATCTACCTTTAACATCTGACCATCTGCTCCCCTATTGATTACCACATCATTAACTGCAGATCTCTTCTGAGCTTTTTTATTATTCCTTAATAAAGTTACTTTTAAGGTGTTGCGGCTCTCCACTTTGTAATTACCATTTACAAGATGAGTAAGAGCTTCTTCTAATTCATTTGTTTCCACTTCAGTCAAAAAACCTATTTTACCCAGATTGATTCCCATTAATGGTACATCTGTACCGATAAAATTCAAAGAGGTATGCAAAAAGGTCCCATCTCCTCCCAATAAAATAATGAGATCCGCCTTGGTTCTAAGTTCTTCATAACTGGCTTTTTTATGGTTGAGGTTTAATTTTTCTGCTCCCTCTTTCTCCAAAAGATAGTCCAGCTTCTTTTCCTTGATCAATTTAATCATCTCTTTTGAAACCTTGAGAGAATTATCTTTTTCAGAATTTAATACAAGTCCGATAGTTTTGATATTATTCATCCCCTTTTTAAAGATCCTGATGGGCTTTATCCACCACATCAGCTATCCTTTTACCCCAGAAAAAAAGATCATTATTATATTCTTCTTTTTGTAAATGAATTAAATACTCAATATTTTGACTGGATGCCCCTTTAATAGGAGAAAAATCAAGATCCTGTAATCTCAGTTCTTGTTGATCAAAAAACTGACTTAACTTAGTTAATACTTCTCGGTGTACATTCTTATCCTTAACAATACCCTTTTTTTTCACTTTGGCTTTACCCGCTTCAAACTGAGGTTTAATCAATGCTATAATCTGTCCATTTTCTTTTAAAAATTGCAGGGCTTTTGGTATAATAAGGCGCAGTGAAATAAAAGAAACATCAATCACGATCAAATCGGCCAATTCTTGTATTTGTTCGGTCTCCATATATCTGAAGTTTGTTTTTTCAATGACTGTTACTTTTTTATCGTTTCTTAATTTCCAGGCCAGCTGTCCATAACCTACATCAACAGCATATACTCTTTTTGCACCGTTTTGCAAAAGGCAATCTGTAAAACCACCGGTCGAAGCTCCTATATCAATAGCTATCATATTAACAGTGTTTACTGAAAAAACTTCTAATGCTTTTTCTAATTTAAGCCCTCCCCTACTTACATAGGGAAGAGAATTCCCCTTTATTTCAATCTTTGAATTAACATCAATTTTACTGCCCGGTTTATCTACTATTTCATCATCTACATATACTTCCCCGGCCATAATTGACCGCTGGGCTTTATTACGCGAACTGAAATATCCCTTTTGTTTTAAGAAAATATCTATGCGTTCTTTGGATGCCATAATTTACCCTCCAGGTCACCCTTAAAAAAGTCTGAAGTGAACTTAGCAATACCCTCTGCATTGAGGTTATATATTTCCCTTAATTCCTGTATGGATCCATGGGTAACGAAATCATCATCTATCCCCATTCTCTTTATAATAGTATTGTTTATATTCATATCTCCCATCAGTTCTAAAACAGAACTGCCAAAACCACCTTTTAGGGTGTTATCCTCAACTGTAATGACCTTGTCATATTTTATTAATTTTTTGCTCAGCATTTTCCTATCCAGTGGTTTTATAAAACGGGCATCAATAACTTCTGCTTTAATACCCATTTTCATTAACAAATCAGCAGCTTTTAAAGAAGGGTATACCATTGAACCCACCGCTAAAATTAAGATATCACCCACATCTGTCAAACTTTCAGCAGTACCAATTTCAATCTCTTTTAAATCTTGATCTAAAGAAACGCCCTGTCCTTCCCCACGCGGATAACGAACAGCTGTGGGATAAGGATAGTTAACAGAAGTCCAGATCATATGCTGCAGCATATTTTCATCGCGAGGAGCCATTAAAACCATATTTGGAATCAAACGCAGATAACTTAAATCAAAAATACCATGGTGAGTTTCTCCGTCATCACCCACCAGCCCTGCTCTATCTAAAAATAATGAAACTGGCAGTTTCTGTAAAGCTACATCCTCTATTACCTGGTCAAAGGCCCTCTGTAAAAAAGTTGAATAGATAGCAACTAGAGGTTTTAAACCACCTCGAGCCATCCCGGCAGATAAAGTAATAGCATGCTGTTCTGCGATTCCTACATCGAAAAACTCATCTGGATATTTTTTTTCAAAAATATCCAGCCCAGTTCCCGAAGCCATTGCAGCAGTTATACCCACCACTTTATTACCAAGTTCTTCCCTTATCTTGAGAGCAGTCTGGCCAAAAACCTGGCTGTAAGTCTTGGTTTTACGACTACTTTTAGCCTGACCATTGCTGATATCAAATGGACTTACCCCATGGTATTTACTCGGCTTTTCTTCAGCAGGGTTATAGCCTTTTCCCTTAGTAGTATTAACATGTATTAAAACTGGTCCCTTGATCTCATCGGCTTTCTTAAAATTTTTGACCAATTCTTTAATATTATGACCATCAATAGGTCCCAGATAGGTTAAACCTAATTCTTCAAATAAAATGCCCTGGATAATTGCATATTTTAAACCTTTTTTGACTCTTTCAACCGATTTTGCCACACCCCCACCAATCTTGGGAATCTTTTCTATTATAAACTCAATATCTTCCTTGAGTTTACTGATCATAGGATCAGTTCTGACCTTGGAAAGATAGTTAGAAAGGGCCCCTACATTGGCTGAAATTGACATATTATTATCATTAAGGATAACCTTTATATCCTCATTTAAGTTACCTACATTATTAAGGGCTTCAAAGGCCATACCGGCCGTTAAAGCTCCATCACCGATAACCGAATATATTTTTCCCTGCTTATTTAATTTATTACGGGCTAGAGAAAGTCCTAAGGCTGATGATATAGAAGTGCTGGTATGTCCGGCTTCAATAATATCATGTACACTTTCTTCTCTTTTTAGATAACCACTTAAACCACCTTTTTGTCTGATCGTGGACATCTTGTCTTTTCTACCGGTCAGGATTTTATGAGTATAACTTTGATGACCTACATCCCAAACAATCTTATCGGTAGGGCTGTTTAGGTAATAATGTAGGGCTACAGTTAGTTCAACCACACCCAGATTAGAAGCTAAGTGCCCGCCCGTCTTTGAAATACTAATTAAAAGAAAATCTCTAATTTCTTCCGCAAGTTGTTTTAATTCTTCATATGAAAATTTATTTAAATCCTGAGGATCTTTTATTTGATCAAGCAAACCACTCATTTATGTTTCCCCCTACAAATATTTAATTTAAGATATTGATTATTAGCTTTCAATCTATTATTCATGAATGAATACTTGAAAAGCATTATAATTATAACATATGTAAGGTAGACCTGCAATTAACTATCTCTATTTAAGATATAATTTATTAATGAGGTTAAAAATTCAGCTTCTTTAAATATTTTAAGTGCTTTTCGGGCTTTATCGGCTGTCTTAACAGCCTTTTCACGTGCTTTAGCTAAACCAAGTATACTGACATATGTGCTTTTATTTAACTCTTCATCACTACCAATAGGCTTACCCATCTTGTCATAATTACCTGTTTTATCCAATATATCATCTGTAATTTGAAAGAGTAGGCCGAGTTTTTCTGCATAATTATCAAGGGCTTCTTCTTGCTCTTGGTCGATAGAAGCACAATATGCTCCTCCTAAAACTGCTGCCTTAAATAAAGCCCCTGTCTTAAATTGATGGATTTTCATTAAAGTATCTAAATCAATTTTCTGATCCTCATACCTAATATCAAGGCTCTGTCCACCTACCATACCTAAAAATCCAGCTTTATCTGCTACAAGTTTTATTATCTTAACTATTTTTGTGGGTTCTAAATTCAATGAAGCAAGCTGGCGGAAAGCAAAGGTTAACAAAGCATCCCCAGTTAGAACTGCCATGCCTTCTCCAAATACTTTATGGTTGCTAAGTTGACCGCGGCGATAATTATCATCATCCATAGCCGGAAGGTCATCATGAATTAAAGAATAGCTGTGGATAAATTCAAGGGCCAGTCCCAAATCATAGGCCGCTTTTAGATTTCCTTTAAACATCTCGGCCACCTTAACAGTTATAATTGGTCTAATCCTTTTGCCGCCTGCACTTAATGAATATTCCATGGAATCCAATATACTATTTAAGGTAAAGTCTGATTTTTGGCGAAGTCGATCTATCTTATCAATTATTTTTTGATCTACTTTTTTCTTTTCTGTTTTGATGACCTGATCTATTGCTTGCATCATAACCTCCTTTTGAAATCTTAAAAAGAGAGGCAGGAAAAACCCCCTCTCTTTTAAGTTTAGCTTTATCTCTTCTTTTCCTTCCAGTCAAGAGCCCCTACCGGGCAAACTTCTATACATTCACCACAGTCTTTACAATCAACGGGAAGTGGTTTTTCAAGTTCCGTTCCCACCCGTGTGTAGTAGCCTCTCTCTTTAAACTCTAAGAGATATTTATTTACTACTTCTTTACATACCTTTATACAGGCCTCACATTTAATACATTTACCGGGATCTCGAATTATCTCAGGATGCCTCATGTCATAGTCAAATCTTATCTTCTCTCCGACCATCGCTTCAGGATGAGCCTTATATTCTTCAGAGTAATCCTTTAGCTTACAATCCTCTTTATAAGAACAACTACATTCTATACACCGTTCTGCCTCTTTTTTGACTTCTTCTTCAGTCAAGGTCTTATTGGTTTCTTTAAAGCTGTTTGTTCTCTGTTTATCAGAAATATATTCAAGTTCTGCTCTCTTTCTTTCAACCGGTTCTTTAATGAGAACCAAATCATCTTTGCTTAAAGACTGCCAGTGACCTCTGGAAACATTTATATTATAATCTCGTTTATATTCTTTACCTTTCAGAAAAGCAGCCACACTGTTGGCCGTTTCTCTACCTGCTCCAATCGCTTCCACAACGGTAGCAGGTCCCGTAACACAATCCCCTGCTGAAAATAGATTTCCTTCTACAAGATAATTATCATCCTGAGCATCAACATCTCCCCAGCGGTTAGTTAAAACACCTTCGGGAGCATCGGTACTCTGTCCAATTGCTGCAATTACTGTATCAGCTTCTACTTCAAATTCACTACCTTCAATAGGTATGGGTTTGCGCCGTCCGGAAGCATCTTTTTCACCAAGTTCCATCTTAATACAGGTTAAAATCAATCTACCGTTTTCTTTTCTTAATTTGATCGGTTGTGTTAAAAATTTGAATTTAACAGCTTCTTCCTGGGCTTCAATTAATTCAATTTGATCAGCTGGCATTTGTTTTTCAGTCCGGCGGTAATATACATATACATCTTGCTTTGTCAAACGAACCGTACTTCTGGCACAGTCCATTGCAGTATTACCCCCACCTACAATGATTGTTTCACCGGGATCATCACCCGACCAACCCTGGCGCCCAAGCTCTTCTAGATAATCAATACCGCCCACAGCTAGTTCTTCACCTTCTGTTCTCATTGAACGTGAACACCAACTACCAATAGTTAAAACTACGGCATCATAATCTTCTTTTAATTGATCTAATTTAACATCCTCACCCAATTTTTGATTACAATAGACATCAATCCCACCCATTTTTTCAAAATGGGCTAATTCCGTGTCTAAAACATCTTTAGGCAGCCTATATTCAGGAATACCATAGCGCAACATTCCGCCTGGTTTGGGCATCATATCAAACAAATCACTCTTAATTCCCTTTAATCTAAGATAGTATGCTACCGTATAACCAGCCGGCCCAGCCCCCACAATTGCTATTTTTTTATTACCTAATTTAGGTAGGTCTTCTAAATAATCTTCATAATGGAGATCGGCCGCAAATCTCTTAACATCATTTATATTTACAGCCTGATCATCTATAACGTTACGACGACAATCTTCTTCACAAAACCTTGGACATACTCTTCCAATTGACATGGGAAGTGGTAATCTCTCTTTTATAATTTTAAGAGCCTCTAAAAAGTCTCCCTTACGAGCAGCCCTTAAGTAATCTTCAATCTGAATACCGGCCGGACAAGCCATAGTACAGGGAGCCTCACAGTCACCAGAATGTTCAGATAAAAGTAGGTTTAAAGCAGTTTTTCTCATTTCAAAAATATCATCACTTGTTGCTTCTATATCCATACCATCTGTTATCTTAGAAGAACAACTTGGAATATAATTGCCAGTTTTTTTATCTTTGACCATACAAAGAAAACAGGAAGTTGAGGTCGACAGCTGTTCGTGATAACAAAGGGTTGGAATTGAAATTCCATTATCTTCTGCTACTTCTAATATTGTCTGTCCCTCTTCAGCTGTAATTTCTTTTTCATCTATTCTTAGATTTACTTTAGCCATTTTTTTCACCCCTCTTAACTCGGCTTATTGCATCAACCGGACAGACCTCGACACAGGTATTACATCTTGTGCAAATATCATTATCTACCACAAAATCATCAGAAATTGCATCAACCGGACAGTTTTTAATACACTGCCTACATTCAATACATGTTTCTTGATCTAAAAAGATATCTACAAGGTCATTACACTGTAAAGCCGGGCAATGTTTGTCTTTTACATGAGCTAAGTATTCATCTTTAAAGTATCTTAAAGTCGACAGTACAGGATTCGGTGCTGTTTGACCCAATCCACATAGAGACGCCTCAATAACCTTGGGCCCTAAATCTTCCAAAAACTCTATATCATCCATACTACCTTCGCCTTTGGTTATTTTCTCAAGTGTTTCTAGCATCCTTTTTGTTCCAATTCGGCAGAATGTACACTTTCCACAACTCTCTTTAGTGGTAAATTCGAGAAAGTACCGGGCAGTCTCAACCATACAACGATTACTACCAATTACAATTAATCCACCCGAACCCATAATTGCGCCCAAAGATTCAAGTGAATCATAATCTATTGGGACATCGAAGTGCTCAGCAGGTATACAGCCCCCGGAAGGACCACCAATCTGGACTGCTTTAACTTCTCCCCGTTGGGCACCACCAATATCATAAACCACTTCTCCGATTGTCAATCCCATCGGGACCTCAACTAAACCAGCGTATTTTAAATCTCCCGCCAGAGCAAATAATTTCGTACCTTTAGAATTTTCAGTGCCTAACTCGGCATACTTCTTTCCACCTTCCTTAATTACAATAGGAACATTGGAAAAGGATTCAACATTATTAATTAAGGTAGGATAACCCTTATATCCCTCATCTGTTGGATAAGGTGGTCTAAAGCGTGGATTTCCTCTGTTTCCTTCTAAGGAGTGGATCATAGCCGTCTCTTCACCACACACAAAGGCTCCTGCCCCTTCTTTAACCGTTATATCTATAACTCTATCATCAAAAACATTGACCTTATGTTCATATATCTGATCAATCGCCTTATTAATATTCTTTACAGCCAGTGGATATTCTGCCCTGGCATATATGAAAAGTTCAGTCGCACCGGTCGCTAGAGCAGCAATCAACATGCCTTCCAAAACCTGATGGGGTACAGACTCCATCATCGAACGATCCATAAAAGCCCCGGGGTCACCCTCATCTGCATTACAGATTAGAATCTTTTTCTCTGCTTCTTTAGCTGCAAGAAAACTCCATTTTAAACCGGTTGGGAAGCCCCCTCCACCTCTACCTCTTAATCCAGATGTTTTTACTTCTTTTATAATCTCTTCCGGTTGCATCTTTCGGGCTTTTTCAAGGCTTTGATAACCACCGTGCTCTATGTATTCATCAAAAGATACAGGATCAATACGTCCGGCCAGTCTTGTTACCTTTAATTTCTCCCGGCTGACCCTTTCATCTCTGAAAGTCATAGCTGAATTTTTATCTACACTCAATATTTTTTCTAAATATTCTTCTGTAGGCTCAACCTGATCAAAAAATATGGATGTTTTTTCTGTCTCTACTTCAACCAGAGGTTCAGCATAACAGTGTCCTATACAGCCAACCTCTATGATCTCTATATTCTCATCATCGATATTTTGTTGCAAAAATTTTTTTACTTCAGAGGCACCTGCTGCAATTCCACAGCTAGCCATACCTACTTTTATGCGCTTTATCATTTAATTGTCACCCCGATTCTTATAATCCTTGATTATCTTGAGTAGTTTTTTGCGGTTTAAATTACCATATACTTTTCCATTTATACTCACAACAGGAGCCAGGCTGCAACAGCCCAAACAGGCCACAGTTTCCATCGAAAACAGACCATCTTCCGTAGTCTCTCCATCATCGATTTTTAGTTCTTCTACTAGCCAGTTTTTCACTCTGCTTGAACCTTTAATATGGCAAGCTGTACCATCACATACAGCTATTTTGTATTTGCCAGGCTTGGATCTTTTGAATTGAGCATAAAA
This sequence comes from Halanaerobiales bacterium, assembly GCA_018334565.1. Taxonomy (GTDB): domain Bacteria; phylum Bacillota; class Halanaerobiia; order Halanaerobiales; family M55B127; genus M55B127. Next base: position 65,381 of record JAGXLU010000006.1, read on the forward strand.
ACTCAATACACCCTCTACTTCAACTACTGGAATTCCGAAATGATCTGATATTTCTTTGATAGCCTGGGTAGAGATAAAACCTTTTTCCGCCTGAACCATTTGTATAGCTTTAATTAGGTTACTGCGGTCTTTTTCTAAAGGCTCTAATAATTGCATTTTAAAAACCTCCATCTTTAATAATATTTTATTGTCCGAATTCGTCTTCAAAAGGAACTATTTTTTTTATTTCCTTATCATTTTTAATTAACACTTCAATCTTTTTTTCCGTCTTATTTAACTCTTCATTACAGTATTTAATCAATTCAATTCCGCGGCTGAACTTCTCGAGAGACTTTTTTAAAGCCAGACCGCCCTCTTCTAAATCATCCACTATTTTCTCTAGTTCCTCGATAGCATCTTCAAAATTTAAATCTTCTTTCTTATTCATCTAAACCACCATTTTCTTCTATTTTCTGTACAGAACTTATAATATCACCGTTGATAATAGTTGTTTTAAGTTCTTGACCTACTTCAAGCTGATTAATATCACTGATCAAATTATTTTCTTGATCATATGTAATACTGTATCCCCTTTTTATAGTCTTTAATGGACTTAAAGCATCTATTTTACTACTCAATATATTGAACCTCTGCCTGCTCTTATTTAAGGTCTGCTCCATTTTGTATTTTAATTCTCGGCTGAGTTCATCTAAATTTTGCATTTTATCAATAAACAGTTCAGATGGTTTTTTAAATAACCTTCGCTCAGCAATAGAGGCAAGCTTTTTGTGAGCATTTTCTATTCTGGTTCGTTGGTTTTGCAAAAGTCTTTTTGATAAGTTATCCAGATGTTTTTCGATTTCTTCCCGATTGGCAATAGCTAGCTCAGCTGCTGCTGAAGGAGTTGGAGCCCGTAAATCAGCCACAAAATCTGTAATGGTAAAGTCGGTCTCATGACCGACTCCACTAATTACAGGTATTTTAGAGGCATCTACAGCTCTAACAACTTCCTCTTCATTAAAAGGCCAGAGATCCTCAATAGATCCACCGCCCCTACTTATTATTATTAGATCGATATCTGAACGACTGTTTAAATAATCTATGCCCTCTACTATCTGCCGTGAGGCCTGATCACCTTGAACTAAAGAAGGCACAATCAAAATAGATATATTTTCGAACCTTCTGTCTACAACTGAAAGCATATCACGCACAGCAGCTCCTGTGGGTGAAGTAACAATACCTATTTTTTTAGGTATAAGCGGTATCTTCTTTTTTCTATCCTTATCAAAAAGACCCTCTTCTTCTAGCTTCTTTTTTAATTTTTCAAAAGCCTGATAAAGTGTACCTTTACCTTCAGGAACTATTTGGTCTGCATAAAGCTGGTATTCTCCTCTATCTTTATATATATTAATATATCCATGTACAACGATCTCCATACCTTCTTCTATTTCAAAATCTACTTTTCTGCTCTTATGTCTAAACATAACCGTTTTTAACTGGGCATTTTTATCTTTGACGGTAAAGTAGAGATGGCCTGAATTAGCCTGATAAAAATTGGAAACCTCTCCTTTGACCCATAGATCCTGCAGTATTTTATCTTGAGTTAAAATGGCCTCCAGATAATTACTAATCTGGCTAACCGAATAGAAGTTATCTATATTATACTCCATGATACTTTCTGGATTTAACAGTATTTTCCATTAGCATCGCTATCGTCATCGGCCCAACTCCACCTGGAACAGGAGTAATTTTAGAAGCTGCTTCTTTTGCTGTATCAAATTCAACATCTCCCAGTAGTTTTCCATCTACTCGATTAATACCAACATCAATTACAACTGCACCTTCTTTGATCATATCTCCGGTAATCATTTCAGGTCTACCTACAGCTGCTACTACAATATCAGCTCTTTTAGTCTCTGCCTTCAAATCTTTTGTATGGGAATGACAAATTGTAACTGTGGCATGTCTTTCTAATAAAAGGTGAGCAACTGGTTTGCCTACAATATTACTTCTACCAACTATTGTTGCATTTTTACCATCTATTTCGATTCCTTCTCTTTCCAAAAGTCTAATGATACCAAGTGGTGTACATGCCTCATATCTTAAGGCATCTTCCTGACCACTAAATAAACGACCGGTATTTATAGGATGGAATCCATCCACATCTTTATCAGGTACTATGGATTCAATCACCTTTTTTTCCTCAATATGATCAGGTAGTGGAAGCTGTACAAGTATACCATCCACATCTGGATCATTATTTAAATCATCAATAAGATCCAGTAACTCTTTTTCGCTAATATCTTCTTCTTTTTTAATAAGACTGGAATTCATACCAATCTCTAAGGCTGCTTTTTCTTTCATGCTTACATAAGTTTCTGAAGCTGGATTATTTCCAACCATAACTACTGTAAGACCTGGTGCCCTGCCTTCTTCTTTTAAATCCGTTATCTCTTCCTTTAGTTCCATTCTAATGTTTTTTGCTATCTGTTTACCATCAATAATTTTAGACATCTTTATCCCCCTATTTTTTAATATAATTATCTATTTATCTATTCTTGAATATTTATAAATTTCCTTCTTTATAATTAATCTTATTGTGAAAGTAATCCTATGTAATTTCAGTTTTTTATAGTTAAAACAATTTAGTAGCAACTTTATTAATTCCATCATAATTTTTTAATAAATATAATCATGATTATTACTGAATATGCACGGCTCTTATAATAAGAGGAATGCGCGAATAGTAAGGAAATTGCTTTCTGCTTATCATAATATTAAAGATAAGATAAATTTAGGAATATTTTTGTGTATTAAAATCTTATAAAATTTAAAATAATTTTTTAAAAAAACTTAAAAGCTACACATGAAATCGGGGCAAAATAATTGATTTTGCATGATTTTCTCTGAAGTTTATTAAATAGCCTTTATTTATAAGAATGAAGGATTAAATAATATTTTATTGAATTAAGTCATTAGAACTGTTAAAAAATCTTGAATAGAAAAATACACCTAGTTTTTTAAAACAAAAAAAAATATAAGGAGGGCTTTTTTGAATAAAAAAGAAAAGAACATGTACATTTACTCAATAGTTCTGTTAATTTTTGCTCTAGTTTTTATTTTTTTGCTGCAGACCGATATATTCTTAAATGTCTATTCATGGCTTTTAGAAAAAATTACCGGACAACCCCCCAATACTTTAATAATTGAGAATTTTATATTAGTTGTTGTTTAACTGTTATATAAATGCTTTATTTGGTATCATTTTAAATTTAAATAAATATCATAAAGATATAAAAGACCCGGCAAAATAATTTTCTTGTCGGGTTAATGATTTACAAAAGATATTTTGTTACAGCTTTTTAAATTAACAACATAAAAGTGGTGCGAAAGAGGGGACTCGAACCCCTACGCCGGTAAGGCACATGACCCTGAACCATGCGCGTCTGCCAATTCCGCCACTTTCGCACTTCATTTTACATTTTATCTCATAATTAACACAAAGTCAACGAAAGTCCTCTTAGCTTCTTCCGATTTTTCTGAAAAATTTTCTCAAATAAAAGCTTTATTGTTTTATAGTTAATGCTTAATACAACAAATCTAATTATGATATCAATTCATAAAACTTAAATCATTATCTCTTCTTTTTTTAATCCATCTCCTCTATTATTTCTAGACAATATATCATTTTAAATCAAAGATATTTTAAATTTATTTTTTTGACAGTCTTTTTATTTATTAACCATCTTATTTTACTGATTTGAAAATTATTTAATTTGTTAAACAAGTTACAGCTATTTATAAGCCAACAATATACAATATTAGATAAGAATAGTCACTATTATTTAAAGGAGTGATTTAAATGGCAAAAGTTGCACGTAAAATGGTTGAAGATGCTGGTGTTGATGTAGATAAACTTCTAGAATTGTTAATAAAAAACGCTTCTGCTGAACTAACAACCTATTATTATTATACACAACTGAGATTCAATCTGATTGGGTTAGAGGGAGAAGGAATTAAAGAGATTGCTGAGGATGCTAGAATAGAAGATAGAAATCACTTTGAAGCCTTACTTCCCAGAATCTATGAATTGGGTGGTAAAATACCTAATGATTTAAAGGAATTTCACGATATTTCAGCCTGTCCTCCCGCAAAACTGCCTGAGAACCCGAATGATGCAGAAGAAATTTTAAAGGTTCTAGTTGAAGCTGAAAGGTGTGCAGTCCGAGGTTATTCTGCAATTTGTGACATGACAGCTGGCAAAGACCATCGTACTTACGATCTGGCTTTATCAATATTACATGAAGAAATTCAACATGAATCCTGGTTCTCTGAATTTCTGGGCGAAGGTCCTTCCGGTCATTTTTCTCGCGAAGGCAAAAACTCACCCTTTGTTTCCAAATTTTTAGAATAAATTAATATAGATAAAACCGAATAGTTACTTTAATTATTCAACCCTTATCTACTTTAATAAGTGGATAGGGGCTTTTTATATCTATATTAGCCTTAATATAAACTAAATTCAGCATTTAGTTAATAAGTCTGACTCTTCTTATATTGATTAAATAGGCAATAAAGTTTATTCCGGTTGATGGTATTTAATACAATAAATATAAAATAGCAACAAATTTAATAGTCTAATTTCAATATTTATAATTAGTTTAAAATTTTTAAAATTGTTTTAACATGATTGCTAAATCATTGCATATATTTGAAAATATGGCTAATAAGTAATATAATAATGTTATAATAGTAATTCTGGGAGGAAAATAATGCAACCAAAAATTATTGAAAAAGATCGCTTTACAGTTATTGGAATGGATTGTTTAACTACCACCGAAGATAATGAAAATCATCAAGTAATTATTGAACTTTGGAATCAGTTCAAACCAAGAGTAGGGGAGGTAAAAAACAAAAAGAACCCAACCAAAATGGTCGGGATTTATAAGCAAAGAAAAAATTATCCAAATAGGTTTTCCTATATAGCCAGTTCAGAGGTTGACAACTTATCAGAAATCCCCAAGGGCATGATACCTAAAATTATTAATCCATCTAAATATGCTATTTTTAAACACCAGGGTCAGCTTTATACTATAGATCAAACTTATGACTCTATTTATAATGAATGGTTACCAGAATCTGATTATGAAGAAAATAAAATTGGCGATAATCTAGAAGTTTTTGATCTTGATTTTAATGAAGATGATAATCCTGAAGTTGAAATATATATAGCTGTTAAAAATCAAGAGTAATAGATATAGGGCAGTGATCTGATCCCATGACTTCATTATGGATAGCTGCCTTTTTGACATTACTTAGCAAATCCTCACTTACAAAATGATAATCTATTCTCCAACCGGCATTCCTTTCTCTAGCCCTTGTTCGATAACTCCACCAACTGTATTTTTCTTTATCAGGATGAAAATATCTAAAACTATCCACAAAACCATGTCTAATAAATTTATCAATCCATTTTCTTTCTATAGGTAAAAATCCTGAGACATTCTCGTTCTGTCTAGGATTAATCAAATCTATTTCTTGGTGGGCAGTATTATAATCTCCGCTTATTATCAAACTATGTCCTTTTTCTCTTAATCTTAACGCATATTCTAATAATTCATCATAAAAATCTAATTTAAAATTTAATCTTTCTTTACTACGCTTTCCATTAGGAAAATAAATCCCCATATAAACAAATTTATCATAAAAGGCCCTAATAACTCGGCCTTCTCTATCGAACCTCTCAATTCCCAGACCGTTTTCTACCTTATTGGGCTTAATTTTTGTATATAACGATACTCCACTATACCCTTTTTTCTTTCCATAATTGAAATAAGAATAATATGGTTCAATATTTTTAAGTTTATCACTTAATTGGTCTTTTTGAACTCTGATTTCCTGTAGTGCTAAAATATCGGGACTTTCCTCTTTAATCCAATCTAAAAACCCTTTTCTTTTTACAGCTCTTATACCATTTACATTCCAGGAAAAGAGATCCATCAATTAGCCTCCTCTTCTTCCGCTATCTTAGATAAAACACCATTGATAAAACTAGATGATTTTGCTGAACCGTATTCTTTAGCCAATTCTACTGCTTCATTGATAGCAATACCGGTAGGTAATTTTTCTAATACTTCAAAAATAGCAATCCTTAATATATTTCTATCTACAACTGGCATTCTATATAAGTGCCAGCTAACTGCATTTTTTTCTATATTTTTATCAATTTTTTCTAGGTTCTCAATTACACCTAATACCAGAGTTTCAAAATAATAATTACAGTTTTTATCTTTGAGATTTTTTTCATTTTTTTTTCTTTCTAATGCTTGCACTGCTGCTTCTTTTTTTAAGGATCTCTGGAGATCAAGACCATATAAAATCTGCATGGCCATACTCCTATGTTTATGTCTTGATATATTCATCATATACTACCTTTCCTGACAATTACCTATTAATTTTTTTGAAAATATTCTCTAAACCTTTGCCACCATCCCAAAGATAACCTAAATATAATCCAATTAAAGCAAAAACTAGAATGATAATAGTTTTTAATATACCTATTAAAAGGACTAAAAGACCAAGGATAAGACCTGCTAATAAACCAATGAATTTTCCCTTATTTCTGTTAATCCAACTGGATAAACCCTGGCTGTTGTCTTCCATTACATATCACTCCTTCAATTTTTCTTCTGAAATTATCAAAACATTTTTGATAAGAAAACCACAATTTTTAAAAGAGGATATAATCTTCTTTTTTATAACACTTATTTTATTATCACTAATACTATCTAAGTTGTGAGATGATATAATAAATAATTTAAATTGATTATCTTTTAGTCTTATAAATTCAATATCAGAGTCCTGCAAAGCTTTATAATCTTTAAGAACAAAGAACAATAAGGAATGCAAAATATCATAACTAACAGTAACTGTTCCGTAATCATTACTGGTCAGTATAATAGATTTACGTTTATTGATATGCTTTTTAATAAATCTTTTTAAAATATTTGACATGCTATCACCATTCACACCTAAAAAGATGAGGTCAAAATTGACCTCATTCCTCTTCGTTTTCTGATTCCTCTTCTTCAAGTTCTTGTTCAGGTTCAGGCAGGTGAACCCCCTGCACATGTACATTTACCTCTATAACATCGAGACCGGTCATCCCTTCGATTGCCTGTTTTACATTACTTTGAATATTCCAGGAAACATCAGGAATAGAATGTCCATAATCGATAATCACATAAAGATCAACTACACAATCATTATCGCCTACTTCAACTTTAACCCCTTTAGTAAGGTTTTTCCTGCCCAACATCTCAGCAATGCCACCAGCTATACCTCCACTCATACCTGCAACACCTTCTACTTCAGTTGCAGCCAGTCCAGTTACTATAGAAACAACTTCATCAGCAATTTTAATATTACCTAATTCTTCTTTACCTTCCATGGTATTACCTCCCAATTTTTAACTCTTGACTTCTGCTAAAATTTGATCTTGCTCATCAAATTGGCCAACTATAATTAAGCCAACTGCCTTCCCGGCTGAATTTCTAACAACCCTTTTGTATTTTTTATCTCCCTCTTCAATTTCATGTGTGAATTCATGGTTTGGATCCAGGTTTCCAGCTGAAACGACATTAATACCAGCAACTTTAAGGGTATGTGAAGAAACTATACCGGGAAACTCATATTTTTGCCCAGACATATTTCTTCCAGCCACTTGGCCCATCTTCATTGACGGCAACCAAATTCCATAAAATTTACCATTATACTCTGCAATATCACCAGCTGCATAAACATCTTCAATGTTCGTTCTCATATAAGAATCTACATTAACTGCCCTTTTAATTGCAAGCTTTGTGTCTTTAAATAATTCAATATTAGATCTAACACCGGTTGACAAAAGGACTAAATCAACCTGTAACTTTTTATTATCATTTAGTAAAATTTCTTTTACATATTGATCACCAAGAAATTCTTCTGTACTTGCTTCTAAAAGAAAATTTATATCTTTTTCATTTCTTAATCTATCTATTAATAACTCTCCACCCTTTTTATCCAACTGCCTATTTAAACACCACCCAGATCTTTCAACAACAGTTACCTCCAAATCTGTCTTTTTCAAATTTGCAGCCGCTTCTATGCCTAAAAGACCGCCCCCAATTACCGCGGCTTTTTTTAATTTAACAGCTTTTCTATATATCCTTTTAGCATCTGAAAGATTTCGTAGAGTAAAGATATTTTTTTTGTCATTACCTGTTATAGGAGGTTTAAAAGCATGCGCCCCATTAGCTAATAATAATCTATCATATTTGTAGGTGTTTTTTTCTGATATGACTTCCTTATTATCAAAATCAATATTTATAATCTCTTCTGATAAATTTAAATCAATATTATTATCTGCAAACCATTTTTTGTTATTAATAATTAAATCCTTATCATCTACCTCACCTGATAAGTATTCAATTAACCGAGGCCTATAATAAAAAGGATAATCTTCATCAGTAATTATACTTATATTGTCATTATCTTGCCTGATCTTCAATATTTCTTTTACCGCTGCTACTCCAGCTGCACCAGCCCCAATAACAACATAATTCATGTTTTTAGACCCCCTAATAGATTAATTGCTTTCAACTCTTTCAATATATTCATCACTTCTGGTATCTATTTTAAGAATATCTCCTTCATTGATAAACAGAGGTACTTTAATTTTAAGACCTGTTTCCATGACGGCAGTTTTGGTACCTCCAGATACAGTATCACCCTTAATACCGGGTGGTGTATCTTCAACCTTTAACTCTACAAAAGTGGGTAAATCAATATCAAGGGGTTGCCCTTCATAAATTAATATATATATATTCATATTCTCCTTTATATAATTAATTTTATCGCCTATTTGCTGATCTGAGATAGTAATTTGATTATAGTTATCAGTATCCATAAAAACATAACCACTATCATCCCAATATAGATATTGCATTTCCCTTTTATCCACATGAGCGCGTTCGATCTTTTCATTTGCTCTAAAGGTTTTATTAATTACATATCCTTCTTCCATATTCTTTAATTTAGTTCTTACAAAAGCACTACCCCTGCCACTCTTAGAGTGCTGAAAATTAATAACTTGATAGACCTGTCCATCTAATTCTATTGTTAATCCTGTATGAAAATCATTGGTAGATATCATCATATCCTCCTTCACTGTAATTTGAAAAATAAACTAAATTTAATTATTATTTATCTTGATTAATTAATTATATCATCCTAATTACATTATTCCAAATTATACAGGGAGCTCAATTAAATTTTTAGGAGAAGAATTCAATACCTCACAACCATCTTTATTGATTAAGAGATCATCTTCAATTCTAACTCCACCCCAATCTTTTATATATATGCCTGGTTCATCTGTAACAACACAGTTCTCCTTAATCATATCCTTTGATCTATAAGAAACGGTTGGACCTTCATGGACCTCTACCCCGATGCCGTGGCCCAGTCCATGTCCAAAATTATCTCCATAACCCGCTTCTTTAATAATATCACGAGCTATTTTATCAACTTCTACTCCGCTCATCCCCGCTTTAATTTGATCTATTACAGTTAACTGTGCTTTTAATACTACATTATAAATTTCTCTTTGTTTTGGACTGGCCTTACCAACTACAAAGGTACGCGTCATATCTGAACAGTAACCCTTATAATAGGTGCCAAAATCTATAGTTACAATATCATTTTCTTTAATTATTTTATCAGAAGCTACACCATGTGGCATTGAAGACCTTTTGCCAGATGCAACAATAAAATCAAAGGCTATTTTATCTCCACCCATTTTTTTTTGGTAGTACTCTAATTCTAAGGCAACTTCTTTTTCTGTTAATCCTGGTTTAATAAATTCTAAAATATGTTTAAATCCTTTATCACTAATTTCTATAGCTTTTTTTATTAACTTGATTTCCTTTTCTTCTTTATACATTCTCATATTTTTGATTAAATCCTCTGTAGGAATAAGTTCAATATTATCAAACTTATTTTTATATTCATTAAAATGATAATAGTTAACACTTTTTGCTTCAAAACCTAGTTTTTTAACACCATCATCTTTTAAAATTTCATTGATACTTTCTAAAATATCTTGATTAAATTCCTTTATTTGATAACCACTAGTTTGTTTACGAGCTTGCTCAGTGTACCTAAAATCAGTGATAAAATATTGTTCTTTTGGAGTGAATAATACACGTCCAGAACTACCCGTAAAGTTTGTTAAGTAAAATCTATTAACATTGGAATCAATTAATAGGGAATCATAGTCTGAATCTGTGATAATCTCTCTTATTTTTTCAATTCTATTTTCCACGCTTTATCTCTCCTCTTTAAATACTTTGATTAAATAATATAGGGCAGCTTTATAGCCAAAATCACCCAAACCAGTGATCTTGCCTTTTACAATTCCACTAATTAAAGATTTTTGTCTAAAGCTTTCCCTCTTATAAATATTAGAAATATGTACTTCTATTATCGGTATATTCAATATTTCCAAAACATCCCTTAAAACAATAGAACTATGAGTTAACCCAGCCGGATTAATAATTAGTCCATCCCATTTGTTGTAATTATTTTGGATATAATCAATGATTTCTCCTGCGTGGTTACTCTGAAAAAAGTTAATAGATATTCCGTTTTTTTCTGCTATAACCATAAGCTCATGATTAATATCAGATAAAGACTTTTTACCATAAACAATTTGATCTCGAACTCCTAACATATTTAAATTAGGCCCATTGATAATAGCTATTTCATCCATGAAACCACTCCCCTGTTTTTATACACCTATTGTTAAACCTGCTTTATTTCTGTATCATATAATTAATTTGACAAAGCTAAAATTAATACCTAATTAATGATCTTCTTAACATCGTTTAGATAATCAATTTCTATAGTAAATTATAATTTTGCTTTCTAATTCCATCATTTATAGAAATTTTTGATCTTATCTATTATTTTATCATATTCTGTATTATTAAGAAAATATTTATATACAAAAAAAGAGAAGTTGACTTCACTTCCAAAGCTACTGCTTCCCTAATTTAATAATTGAACTTATGTTCAACTTCTCTTAATTGAACTATTGTTTAATTTAACTTATCTAATTTATAGAAAATCTCATCTGTAACTTCTTCTAAATTCATATTATCAGTTCTAATAATATTATTAAACTGATTATATAGATACT
>JAGXLU010000071.1 GCA_018334565.1 Halanaerobiales bacterium
TATCTATATCATCTAATTTTTCAGAATGTTCAAGCCATCCCCAATCATTTTTAAAATTATATTTAACAAAAGCTTTTACTTCACAACCTAATTCAATTAATTTTTCTGTTAAATGTGAACCAATGAATCCTGATGAGCCTGTTACTAAAACTTTCTTTCCTGTTAGTTCCAAATACTTCAACCTCCTAAAAATTTATGTAAAAAAACTTATTAAATATTTATGTTAAAAAGAAAAAAGTTCACTTCAACACAGTGTCCACTATGTTGTATTAACATGTAAAAAAATGTTTACATTTATTTGACTGTCTTTGGTATAATGGAATATAATTTTTCTGAATTGTTTTGTCTAAAAACGTTTTAGATCTATTTTTAACTTTTAATCAAATATAAGGCTTTTTCTTTTAATTTATCACTTATCCAAATACCATTATTTCTCATAGTACTAATAACTTTTTCCAAATCAATATCTTTTCCATTATTAATTACAGAAATAATTATTCCAAGTGAACCTGTAAGTTTTAAATTATTAAGCCTTGCTATTCTCCTTCCAGCAGCTTCATCTATACAAACTGTTTCAATATTTTTATTAAGAGCCGTTTGAATTACTGAAGCTTCACCTAGATCTAAAGTATTTTTCAAGAAAGAATTAATCTTTATTGGTTCCTCTAATTTAGTTTAAAACTTATTTTCCAAAAAAACTTTTGCATCAAAACGTTCATTTCCTTTTACCAATATTTCTTTAGCAACTCTTTTAGGTACATATACTTCTTCATAGTTCTCTTCTAAAATCTTTAGATTATTTAATCCAACTATTAAAGCTATAATGGGACCTGTATTAATAACTAATTTTTTATGCATTTTCAACATCAGAAGTTAACTCTTCTGGATCCAGATTTATCATCCCAATGCCATATTTATGAAGTTCCAATAAAAATGTTGCTCGATCTATTCCTACCATTTCTGCAGCCATACCAGAAGAAATTCTTTTTAATTCAAATAATTTAACTGCCATAGCCATTTTAGCCTCTTTCTCAAAAGCATCTGAACTTTCCTGAAGTAAATCAGGTAAAGAATCAGGATATTCTATTTCTATCTTTTTAGCAATACTAATAACCTTCCGGTATAAAACTTAAAATTTATATTTAGTCTCTATATCAATTATATCAGAAAATAATAATTTATATATCATAAATTAAAATCCTCTATTGAATCATCAATAATATCCTGTGTAATACCTATATAATCTAAGGTAATGGCAGGTGATGAATGATTAAAAAGCTTTTGCAGTAAAGCAACATCTTTATATCTCTTATAGTGATGATAGCCAAAAGTCTTTCTAGTGGAGTGACAGGCTATTCTATCAAGGCCAGCTTCCTTACCGGCAGCACTCAATATTCTGTAAGCTTGAAAACGAGATAATGGTTTATTATTACCAATCCTACTTTGAAATAAATATTCATAATTATCCATATTCTTAATATATTTGTTGATCTCTTTTCTTAAATTTTTATTAATTAAGAACTGTTTATTTTTAGAAGTTTTTTGTTCTTTAATAATTATGTGACTTTTATTTTTCACATCTTCAACCTTTAAACTCAATAAATCTCCAATTCTTAAACCTGTATTTATACCCAAAACAAAAATCATATAGTTTCTATAACTTGTCTTTTTTAAAATAGTTTTAATTTCTTTAATTTTATTTGTATCCCTAATTGGTTCAACCTTATTCATTTTAATTAAATCTCCTTTTATAAAAAAATATGAAATATTAGTTTCCATTAGTCAAAATAATCATATCACTAATATAAGGAAATATAAAGAATTTATTCCATATTTTTCTATTTTGGAAGATTATGAGATGGTTACACTGTGAAAAAGGTATTTAACATAAATTATTAAAATAATATACCAGTCGAGACAGGAATGATAATTTGGAAATTCGTTAAAATTGACTTTTCGCAGGATAATCATAAAATGCAACATGTAAATTATAATGACAATATATTAACAAACTCTATGTTCTTATTATATTTACTTGATTCTTCAACATTACTAATATACTCTGGATCCCAATATAATATTATAAATTGTTGATTTGGATCGAAGTTTGCTTTGTCAATATTGTGTATGGTTGTATAGCTTAAATCAATTTCACGTAAAACTTTAACTACTATATTATATATCTCATCTTTTTTCCCGTAAATGAAAAACTCTTTATTTTCATCATTTTTTAACATAATCAAATTACTGATTTTATAGTTCAATAAATTTATTTCATTATATGATCTTTTTAGATAATTCAATGTTTTTCTTGTTAGGTAAGTCATGCCTTTTGGAGTTAGAATGTACTTCATCTTTTTTGCATTTAATTTTTTGACTTCGATCATACCTTTTTTTACATATTCTTTAATTAATAAATTTACTTTTCCCAGTGAAAAACCAGATAACCTTGCAATTTCTCTTTGACTAAGATCTTCATTAGTTTCTAGTATTTCTAGCAAATCTTTTTTAGAAGAATTCATTTTTACTCCTTTTGTTCATTTCTTGAACAATTTTATTATAATAATTCTACTGCATTTTTTATTATTTCAATTACCTATTATTTCAACTTAATTCCTTAATTGAATAAAAAAATAATTATTCCTGCTAAATATACCATTTATTTAAAAAAATTTAATAACGCATATATTTTTATGTTTTTTTAATTTCTATTTGCATCAATATTTTTATTATAAATAATTCATTTATATTTAATTATCAATCATTATCATCTTCTTTGTATCCATAGCCATAACCATATTCATCATTTTTATTATCACCATCATCATCAGGAATAATTGCCAGAACAGATAACCCGGTAGCTTTTTCTATGTCTTTTTCATTTTGAATGGTTCTATCCATAAATTCAAACATGAAAATAATAAAAACAGCTATAAATATAGCTAACAAAACTGCAATAGCCATGTTTAATGTGATATTAGGTTTTATAGGATTTCTATTAATTGTTGCATTATCTAAAACTACAATATCTATAGATTTCATAGCAGTCTGAATACTGATTTCTTCTTTTCTTTCTTTTAATATCAAATAAAGATTTTCCGTTACATCTGCTTCTCTTTCCAATCTTGAAAGTTCCAAGTTTTTTTCAGGAAATTTATCAAGTTCTTCATTTACAGAGCTAATTCCTTTTGCGTAATTATCCATCTTGATTTTTGATTCCACTATTTGTTTTTCTAAATCCACTTTTTCATTAAAAAGATTAGTGAAGATAGGATTATTATTTTCATAATCACTATTAACAATTTTATCTATTTCCTGGCTTGTAAAGCCTTTTTTTTCAAGGTATTCATTAATTTCTTTTAAACTTGCTAAAGCTTGTTCTAATTCAAGTCCACTTTCTACTTTGGACATTTCAAGTGAAGAAAGTTGATTTAATTGGTTTCTGCTTTGTTGTTGAGGATCAATAATGTCATTTTCTTTTTTGTATTTTAAGATTTTTTCTTCTAAATCTGCCAGACTAGATTTTATATCAACTATTTGTTCATCCACAAATTGAGAAGCACTATTTAAATTTGCTCTGTTAATATCTTTAATCTCTTTTTTAAATTCATCAACGATATTTTCTACAATATTTTTTGCCATTACTGGATCTGAATAATTAACAGTTATTTCTAAGAGATCTGTTTCCCCTTTTCTTCTTATAGCTACCATGTTTTTCAAACTTTTTGTACTAATCAATTCATCATCTTCATTAGTCAAATTGCATTTCTTTATAACATTATTTAGTATTTTTCGGCTTTCTAAAATGTACATATAACGTTCTACTTCGTTTTTATCTTCAATATTTATGGAAAATTGTTCATCGAAAATATTTTCTGAACTACCACTTTTATTGATCATTATCATGGTAGAAGTGCTATATATTTTTGTCATCTGTTTGCTAAAAATATAACTGGCTACAAGAGCTAAAATTACTAATATTATTATAATCCATTTCTTTCTCCATAATAAATAAAGATATTCACGTAAGTCTATCTCCACCATATCGTTATTAATATTTCTTTGATCACTTTCTGCTTGATTCATCGTTTCACTCCCTACTGCCAATTAATTATTATAGGTATTTTAATACATAATATATTGATCTACTATGTTAACTATCTTTTCTAACTTTGATAAACAAATAATTTAAGATTTTAGCCTTTCATATAAAAAAAGATAATATATCTATTTATATTAAAATACCAACATGAAATTTCTTAAATAAATAGAAAAAACAATTCATTTACAAAATACTCTAATAATAATATGATTTGCTGTAATACTGAGCATCGGCTTTTGCGTTATAGCTATTTAGTATTACACCAATGATATTTGCATTAACATTAGTTAATACATCTTTTGTTTTAATAAGTAGTTCTTCAGTAGTATTATTGGCTTTTACAACAATCAACACCCCATCCAAATTAGGAGCTAGATTAACTGTGTCACTAACTGGAATAATTGGAGCTGTGTCTAGAATTATTTTGTCATAATCATTTCTTAATTTATTTAAGAGTTTGAACATCTTTTTAGAATTAAGTAGTTCCACAGGATTAGGAGGTATAGCATTATTTGTAATGATATCTAGGTTTTCTTCACCGGTTTTTTTGATTATCTCTAAATATTCATAGTCAATTTCTCTGGAAAGATAATCGCTTAAACCAACATCTCCTAATATTCCGAAAAATTGATTTAACTTTGGTTTCCTCAAATCAGCATCTATTATAAGTACTTTGTTTGACTCTAGGGAAAGCGCTTTACCTAAATTTGCAACTACTGTACTCTTTCCCTCTGCTTGACTGGGACTTGTAACACCAATAATTTTTAGATCTCTATCAGGATTCATATAGTTCAGATTAGTCCTTAAAAACCTAAAAGACTCAGATATTGGTGATTTGGGGTTGTTTTTAACATATAATTTATCAGTTCTGTTCTTTATTTTAGTCATTAATTTTCTCCCTATTTTAAGTCTTAAAATTTACAATAAACAATTTATCTAATATTTATATTAACACAATGTGATTAGATATTAAAGTTTTTCCACAATTAACAAATAAAAATAGCTTACAATTTTTTATAAATTCCCTAAAAAATGCCTGCTGCAATTTTTAAATTACAACAGGCATGACTATTAAAAACGACCTGATTTTAAAAAAATAAAAAAAGTTTATCTCTGTTTAACAATAAGTTTAATAGCTGTTCTTTCCTCTCCATCTATTTCAATATCAATAAATGCAGGGATACAATAAAGATCAATACCACTTGGGGCTACAAACCCTCTTGCTATAGCTACAGCTTTAATACCCTGATTAAGGGCACCTGCACCTATTGCTTGTAATTCGGCCATACCTTCCTCTCTGACCACTCCTGCTAGAGCACCTGCTACAGAATTAGGACTTGAACTCGCTGCTACTTTCAATACTTCCATTTAGACTCTCCTTTCAGTATTTAATAGTTGTTATATTACTAATTAATCAAAAATGTAATAACTCCTTCATGATTTCTAAATTATTTTTTATAAATTATTATATTTAGGGTTGATTATTTAGATTACTTGTAAGAATGTTCAGTTTCAGGGTGATTTAAAAACTTTAATAATTTATTATAAAATATTATCAATTAAAAAAACCCAACAGAAACTTAAAGTTCCTGAGGGTTTTTCTATTAATTCTATTCAACTTTTTATAACATTTAATACTAAAATACATTTTAGTTAAATTAATTTTCAACTTCTATAGATGCTTCAGCTTCCTGTTGTGTACTCTGCTCCTGTCCAGTTACTGTAATTGGCGAATCAGAAACATCATCCCATTGAGCACTATAATAGACTGTCCCTTTTCCATTACTTCCAGTAATTTTATTACTTCCACC
>JAGXLU010000072.1 GCA_018334565.1 Halanaerobiales bacterium
GGTGGTCAGATTCCAGCCCATAATTTAATTGAGGGTCTTTTAATCTTGATTGGAGGTATAACACTTTTAACACCTGGTGTTTTAACTGACATAATAGGTTTTTTATTAATCATACCTTTTAGTAGGCCATTTTTTGTCAAGCTGGCAAAGAACATTTTTCAAAGGTATATAAATAAAAATCAATTCAAAACAAATGGTAATTTCTCTTTTCATTCTGATTTTTCTCGTAAAGATGACTATGTAGATGTAGAATATGAAGAAGAGAAAGAGCCTGATGATAAGTAATTATTATAAAAACAAATTAAAGGGTGGTATAATGGCAGAAAAAATTTATGAAAAAGATCAATATCAAAATGAATTTACAGCTAATATTATTGATATAACTACAGAAGAAGGTAAATATCATGTAAAACTTGATAAAACATATTTTTATCCCGAAGGAGGAGGACAACCTTCTGATCAAGGTAAAATTAATGGCTTAAATGTTGAACATGTTTATAAAAAAGATGGAAATATATTCCATGTTTTAGATGAGAAACCCACAAAAATAAAAGATATAAAATGCAATATAGATTGGCAGAGGAGATATGATTTTATGCAGCAGCATACAGGTCAGCATCTACTATCTGCAGTATTAAAAAACGAATATGATCTCAATACAGTTGGCTTTAGTTTATCAGAAAGTAATTTGCGTATTGATCTAGATAAACAATTATCCTTCCAGCAATTAAAGCAAATAGAAGAGAAAACAAATCAATATATATATAAAGCTATAAATGTAGAGATCCTCTATCCTGATCAAACAGCCCTCAAGGAACTTAATTTAAGAAAAGAACCAGCAGTTGATCAAAATATAAGAGTTATAAAAATTGGGAATATAGATTTTTCACCTTGTGGAGGTACTCATCTTAAGAACACAGCTGAATTGGGTATGATAAAGATCATAGATGTTGAGAATTACAAAGGTGGGGTAAGATTAGAGTTTGTCTGTGGGAAAAGAGCTCTAAAAGACTATGATTTAAAAAATGAGATTTGTCTACAGCTAAGAGATATTTTATCTGTACCCGAAGAAGAGATATTAAAAGAAGTAAAAAGGTATCAAAGAGTTATCAATACTCATAAAGACAGGCTGTCAACCCTGGAGAAAGAACTGATGGGTTATAAGGCAGAAGCCCTAAAAAAATCAGCCGAAAGGGTAAATAAAATTCTTGTGGTTAAAAAATTATGGACTGAATTTTCTTATGATAATGTCCAGGTTGTGGCAAATATACTTTGCAATCAGGCCAATATCATCTGCATTTTTGCCCATAAGCAAAAAGAAACGGCCCGATTGTTAATAGCCCGTTCTGACAATGTAAAAGCAATTGATGCAAATGAAGTCATCAATGAACCACTTAAATGTATAAAAGGAAGAGGGGGAGGCAATAAGCTTAAAGCCCAGGGAGGAGGCAGCCAGGTTGATAACATTCTGGATGCGTTTGATTTAGCTTACCAAATGATTAAGGAGCAATTATAAAATATACAAGTATTAGTTAGTAGTTTTAAATATAAATATTTCGAGAAGATTCCTTTCTTTAAAAGAGAGGAATTTTTTTTATATATTATTTTCAGAAATTTTGAAAATATTTATTTAAAAAAGGATTTTTGAAATTTATCTAGTATATAAAAGTTATACATAATATAAAAACAGTGTTCCACTATTATAAAAAAGAGGTGATTAAATGTCTAACAACAAAAATGATTATATTAATTCTATAAGAAGGGCTGTAAATATTTTAGATTTATTTGAGGAGAATATTAAATATCTAGGTATAACTGAAATAGCTCGGGCCATGAATTTAAACAAGAGTACGGTATATAGAATAGTTAATACATTGAAGAAAGAAGAAATTTTGATTCAAGATAGTAAAAGTCATAAATACAGATTGGGTTACAGGGTATTAGAGATCGCAAATAGAATGAATAAAAACTTTGATCATAAAGATATAGCAATTGAAGAGATGAAAAGGTTAAGGGATAAAACAGGAGAAACGGTATTATTATCTGTTTATACCAATGTTGGAGGGGTCTGTATTGAAAAAATTGAAACGAAAAATGCGATTAAATTGACCTCGAAACCCGGACATACTACACCACTTCATAGTGGCGCTACCGGAAAAATACTCCTTGCATATGCACAAGAAGAAGAACTTGAGAAGGTTATGAATCAAAAGATGAAATCATATACTGAAAATTCTACTACTGATTCAAAATTGTTAAGAGAACAAATAGAAGAGATAAAAAAACAGGGTTATGTTATAAGCTGGGGTGAAGTAGATAAAGGAGCAATTGGGATAGGAGCTCCTGTGTTAGATGAAGATGAGAAACTTTTATATGGACTAAGTCTGGTCGGTCCAGAACAACGCATAAAATCGTTTGGACTAGACAAAACTATAAATATGGTTGTTAAAAATGCTGAAAACATTTCAAAAAAAATAAATTTATTGAATATAAAATAACCTTATTATAATTAATGGGAGGTGATTTGTTCTTTTTTAACTACTTTTTAAAATATTAATTTTAAGAAAACTTTAAATATTTTTGGATAAATTTTAGAAATCTATACAAATTAGCAAATTTATATCTCATATTTTTTTGAAGAATGTAAATATGCTGATGCTAAAAAATATAAAAAACCAAAACAACAAAGGAGTGGAGTAGATAGTATGGTTGAATGGTCAAAAAGAAATGATGCTTTAGGTACTGTAAATAGAGGTAATCCAACAGAAGCGGGGTTATGTACTCTTTGCCGTTCAGATTGTAAAGGTAAATGTGAAACATGGTTATCATCTTTAAAGGGCAGAAAGTTACTATATCCCCGTGATTTTGGTGAAATAACAGCTGGTAGCCACAACACTGTTTCAAAGGGGGTTGGCTATCATTCTGTAAGAATTCAGGGATATACACACGGGAGTGTAGGATTAGAAGAGGAAGAGTCTAGTCCGGATAATTGCATTTTTTCAAATGTAAATATAGAGAGTAAATTTGGCAGTGATATTAAAACAAAAATAAGGTATCCCGTAATGACGGGTGCCTTGGGTTCAACATTTATTGCTGCAAAATATTGGGATTCTTTTGCTGTGGGAGCAGCTTTAACAGGTATTCCGATAGTTATTGGTGAAAATGTAGTGGGTGTTGATAAACAAGCAGAATTAAAAAATGGTAAAATTATTAAGGCACCTGAACTGGATAGAAGAATAGATATTTATGAGAGGTATAAAGATGATTATGGTACAATATTTGTTCAGCTAAATGTTGAGGATGCACGTAACGGAGTAGCTGAATATATTATAGAAAAATATGGTAATCAAGTAATTATAGAACTCAAATGGGGACAAGGGGCTAAAAATATCGGAGGTGAAATTCAGGTTAAGAGCCTTAAGTATGCTCAGTTTTTGGCTGAACGTGGTTATTTGGTTGATCCGGATCCTACCAAAGAGACAGTAAGAGATGCTTTTAAGTCTGGGGCTATAAAAAGTTTTGCCCGCCACAGCAGACTGGGAGGCACAGAGTCAGATTCGATAGAATCTCTCAGCAGAGATTTTGTAAACTCTATTCAATATTTGAGGGATTTAGGTTTTGATCGTATTTCACTAAAGACAGGTGCTTATGGAATGAAGGGTTTGGCGATGGCCCTTAAGTTTGCTTCAAAGACTAAATTAGACTTAGTGACTATAGATGGTGCTGGGGGAGGTACGGGAATGAGCCCCTGGAATATGATGAGTAACTGGGGAATCCCGTCTTTACAACTGCATTTTAAAGCAACTGAATATGCGGATATATTAAATGAAAAAGGTGAAAACGTCCCTGACCTAGCGTTTGCAGGAGGTTTAAGTAGAGAAGATCATATCTTTAAGGCAATGTCTTTAGGTTCACCTTATGTGAAGTTAGTATGCATGGGAAGGGCACCTATGATACCTGGTTTTTTAGGTTCGAATATTGAAGGCGTTTTTAAACCCGAGAAAAGAAAAGATTTAAATGGTCATTGGTCAGAATTACCGAAAACTGTCCAAGAGATAGGTAATAAGCCAGAAGGTATTTTTGCTGGATGGTATGATGTAATGGATAAGGTGGGTAAAAAAGAAATGAAAAATATACCCTATGGAGCAGTTGCATTTTGGACTTTATTGGATAAGTTAGGAGCAGGTTTACAGCAGTTTATGGCCGGTGCTCGAAAATTTAATTTAAATGAATTACAGCGTTCAGATCTAATGGCTGCTAATCGTGAAACAGCTGAAGAAACTAATCTAACTTATATGACTGAAGCTCTTGATGAAACAGCCAGAAAGATATTAAAAGCCTAAAAAAGATAATTTATGAGTTTAGAGATCAAATTTCAAATAAAAATACTTAATGTCTATAAAAACCTCTTAATTTTTGTTATAATATAAATAGAAAGAAGAAAAGCAAAATATATTGGGAGGGGTATAAATGACTGTTTTTAATAAGGATTTTGTAATGAATTTAGTCAATGAAATAAATGAACCCTGTATTTCAATATATCTATCAACTGAAGCAGCCAGAGAGGGTAACTTTCAAAAGAGCGCAATTAAATTAAAGAATTATCTCGCAGAGGTAAAAAGTATTTTAATGGATGAATGGGAATATAAAAAAGCTGATGTTGAGAAATTGCTAAAACCGGCCTATCAACTAGTCGATGATATAAACTTTTGGCACCATCATGAGAAAGCCTTGGCACTTTTTATCAAGCCTGAAAAATTTGATTATGTAAGGCTAAATAATAGTATGAAAGAGGAATTATCAGTAAGTAAATATTTTTATATAATTCCTTTATTATCTGAGTTATTAAGTGATAGTAAGTACTATATTTTAGCGTTAAGCAAACATTCTAACAGATTTTTTGAAGCCAACAACCATAGTATAAACAGGTTAAAGGAACATGAAGTTGATGAAAGTTTAGATGATTATTTAAATTATAAAGGGGATTCAAGAGATATTCAACATCATTCCCACAAGGTGTCTTCAACAAATACAATATTCCATGGCAGAGGTGTCATCAATCAAACAGAAGAAGAGGACCTCTCTAAGTATTTAAAAAGTATTGATAAAAGCATAAGAGCGGCCTTAAAAAACGGTGAAAAGCCTTTGATTTTATACTGTGATCAAGCCCTGTATCACTATTATAAAAAGATAAGTTCATATGATCATATTTTTGATAGTTTTATAAATGGAAATCCTGAAAATTTAAATCAGAATGAGATTCATCAAAGAACATCAGAAATTTTATACAACCATATAAAAAAACAAAAGGAAAAAATTATTGAAGAGTTTAAGGAATTAAAAGGTATTTCCCGGACTAAACTTGATATAAAATTGATTATACCTGATGCTTACTACAGTAAGGTGGATTCATTATTTATAGATGGCAAGCGGAGTTTAGAGGGTTATTTTGATCAAAATAGAAACAAGGTCCATATGGTGCAAAAAGGAAAAGAGAGTTATGATTTATTTAACTATGCTGCTATTTTGACATTAAGAAATGGTGGAGATGTTTATGTTGTAAAGGAAAATGTTCCGGATGACATTAATATTGAAGCACTCAACAGATATTAGTGAATAAAAAAAGAATCTATGATTTATTAATTAACCTCTACTAATCTTAAAGTAGAGGTTAAGTTTTTAGTGTGCCTTGTAAATTCAAAAGATAGTAGGTGGAATTAGAATCCTACCCGTGCTGTTTTCGTCGAATCAGTATGGTGAACCCGACAATGACAGGGTGTCTGTTGTGAGACAGAATCTGAAGAGTCTGAGGAGAGGATTAGTCCAAAACATTAGGCGAACCAGAGGT
>JAGXLU010000073.1 GCA_018334565.1 Halanaerobiales bacterium
TGTCAAATGAGCTAGCAGAATTAAAAGGAGTTGCTTCAATTAAGAGTTTGACCACTATTAATCAAATTCAAAGTTCAGAGATGGGACTTGAAATTACAAAATTAATTGATGAGGTACCTATTGATGGGAAAAAACTATACCAATTTAAAAAAAAGATTACTTCTGATCCCATGTATGGGGGATTAATAGTTTCTAAAGATGGCAGTTCAGCTCTAACTATTATTGAAGTTGACCCAGAAGCTGATTCTGTAGAATTGGCAAAAAATGTAATCTCTGTTACAGAAAAATATCAAGGACCAGAAAGAATTTATATTACAGGTACGCCTGTTTTAAATGAGGTTTTATCAACCTCAATGAAGCAGGATTTGAGATTGCTATTACCGATTGTTTTAATAATTATTGGTTTTATTTTATTTTTATTCTTTAGAAGTATTAAAGGTGTATTATTACCGTTTACAACTGTAATTATCAGTGTGGTTTGGACAATAGGTTTGATGGGGCTTCTTGAAAAACAACTATCGCCTTTAAATGCTGTGATGCCAGTGATATTAATCAGTTTGGGTAATGCTTATGGTATATATATTTTAAATAGGCATAGGCAGGAAATGAAAAAAAATATTAATACAAAACAAGCTGTAAAAAACACCATTACTACTGTTGGCTTATCTATTTTGATGGCAGGCGGTACCACAATTGCTGGATTTGCATCCAATATATTTAGTGATATTACATTGATGAGGGATTTTGGTATATACACTTCATTTGGGGTTGGCATTGCTTTAATAATTTCACTCACATTTATTCCAGCCGTGCTTTCATTATTAAAAGTTGATACAAAAAAGAAAACAGTTCAAAATACAAAAAGTTTAATGAATCAATTTATACACTTTTTAGCTGATTTCACATTATCAAAAGCAAAAGTTATACTTATTGTCTCCATAATAATAGTTTTAGTAGCTGGTTTTGGTATTCCTAAGTTAGAGACTGACAGTAATTTCTTTAATTTCTTTGATGAAAGTTCAGAACCTAAAATAGCATATAACTTAGTAAAAGATAAATTTTCAGGCTCAGAAAGTATTGAAGTTATTGTAGAAGGTGATATGCAGAATTCAAGTAACTTAAAGGCAATTAGTGATTTCCAAAGTGATTTGAAACAAAATAAGGCAGTTGGTAAGATAACTTCAATTGCGAACATAATGAAAAGAACCAATAAAGTTATGAATGATAACAATGAGGATTTTTATATTATACCCGATGATAGCAATTTAATATCACAATATCTACTATTAATAGAAATGAATGACAATGAATATCTAAAGGATTTTGTAACATTGGATTACCAAAAAGCAAGAATTCAAATCTTAGTTAGTGACACTTCTACAGAAGCCGTAGATAGATTAATGAATGATGTAGAAATGTATGCTGAAGAAAATTTCAATGAACTAAGCTTAAAGGGAACAGTCTCTGGGATGATTGTATTAATAGAATCTTTAGCAGATATGATAATTGAAGGACAGATTAAAGGTTTAGTATTTGCCTTGATTGCAGTATTTATAATTGTATTTACCTTATTGCGTTCATTTCAAGGTAGTATACTATCAGTTTTACTTATCTCATTGGTAACTTCAATTAATTTTGGTGTAATGGGATATTTCGGTATTCCTTTAGATATTGTGACGGTTCTCATAAGTAGCATTGGGGTTGGGGTAGGTATTGATTACTCGATCCATATCTTATCTCGTTATCAAGAAGAAAAGGATAAAAATAATAATATAAAAACAGCACTACACACAGCTATTACTGGTATAGGAACCTCCATTATAAGTAATGCAGGTGCTGTTATTGGTGGATTCATTATGCTTATACTTTCTTCTTTCCCGCCATTTCGGTATTTTGGTATACTTGTAAGCCTCATTATGTTTACAGCAGCTTTGGGAGCAATAATCTGGATTCCAGCTGTTATATTAGTTTATGAAAACTATAAAGGAGGTGTAAGAAAAAAACACCTAAATTATTTTGGGAAAATAAATTTAAGATAAAATAATAGGAGTGATTTAGAAATGAAAAAAATTCTTATATTAACATTGATAATGATTTTTACTTTTGGAGTTTTTATTTCTGCTGATGATTTAACAGGGAAAGAAATAATAAGCAGAGTTGACCAAGAAATAAAAATAGATAATAAACTTATGGAAGAAGAAATGATATTGATTTCTGACTCAGGTACTGAAAGGAGTAGAAGTTTAAATATTTGGAATAAACAGGGACAAGATGATGAAAAAATGTTGTTGAAGTTCACAGAACCTGCAAATATTAAAGGGACTGGATTTCTGATGATTGGTGATGATATGTGGTTATATCTACCTGCACTAGGTAAAATCAAAAGAATAGCGGGTTCCGCTAAAAAGGGAAACTTTATGGGTAGTGACTTAAGCTATGAAGATATGGAAGCACTAGGTAATACTGGTTTTTTAGATGATTATGAAGTTGAAAAGTTAAGTAATAATAAAGTAGACGATAAAGAAACCTACCACTTAAAATTGATGCCTACAGATAAAGATCTAAGTTATACAAAATTGGAAATGTTAGTTGATAAGGATCTATTTTTACCAGTGAAAATAGATTATTATACAAATGATGGCAAGTTATTAAAAACCTTAAGAACTTATGATCATCAAAAAATAAGTGGTCATAATATAGCAATGAGAATGGAAATGGAAAATGTTGAAAGTGGGAGTAAGACTATATTAAAAGTTTATAAGGTTGAATTTTCAGATGAACTGAAAAAAGAAATATTTACAATAAGAAACCTGGAAAGAGGCGTATAATTTATGAAAAATAAAATACTTTCTTTATTATTAATCATGACATTGTTGCTTATAGGACAAGTTCAGGTTGTTGCAGCTGATATTCTTAGTGGTGAGTTTAAATTAACATCAAATTATTATACTGATTATGAGAATTTAGAGACCTTAGCTAAACTAAATTTAAATTTTGAGCAAAGTAATTTAACAACAGGATATCACCTTGATTTCGATTATATTTATGATTTTAAAAAAATAAAAGGAGATCTTGCATTAAACGAAGCATATTTTGACTATTATGGATCTAATTATGATATTAGGTTTGGCCAACAAACAGTGAGCTGGGGTAAAGGACTTGAGTATAATCCGACAGATAATTTAAATCCATTGAATGGAATGAATTCTAGGGAGGATAAAGAACCAATTTTAATGTTAAAAGGTAAATATTATATTGATTATTCATATATTATAGAAGGAGTTCTAATTCCTTTCCATGTACCAACAACTGAAGAAATTATATATAATAATATGGAATTTAGTTCAGAACCTGTAGAAGATGATTTAAGCAATATGGAATATGCCTTAAGATGGTCTGTTAGAGGTGTAAATGGTTTTGATTTTTCAATGAGTTATTTCAGTGGTTTTGAAGATCTACCAACAATGGGAATGAGACAAACACCTATGGGTTTAAAACCAGATCCTAACAATGTATATTATCGTGAAGTTGATATTTACGGTGCAGATATAGCAACAAGTTATAAAGGGGTGGGACTATGGAGTGAAGTTGCTTTATATAATCCAAAAGATGGCGAAAGTTATTATAGTGCAGTAGGTGGTTCAGATTATAACTTGTCAAACGGTATATATATTGAAGGACAGATTATATATCTAAAAGATAAATTGTTAAATGAAAATATAATTTTGCAAACAGCTGTAGAAAACACATTTAATAATATTCATAAATTCAAGCTTGGTTCTATTTATAATTTTGAAACCGCGGGATATTTAATAAAGCCCGAAGTCGAGTTTTCACTTGCAGAAGCGACTTTGTTAAAAGTAAGTTATGACTTTTATGAAGGACAACTATTAAATAATGATATGCTGAGTGATAAAACAGATAATAATAGATTGAATATTGAACTCAGCTATTCATTTTAAATATTATAGGATTCATAATAATAGGAGGGGTTATATTATCCCTTCCAGAATTTTTTGAAGAAGGGAGTAAGATAAAAAATGAGTAATAATAAATCCTTATATAGAAATATAATTCAAGTTATATTTTTATTATTATTTGCATTTTTTGCTTTCAATGGAAAAATGCAATTATGGATCATAGTGTTTGGAATAGGATTGCTGATCTCATTAATATGGGGTAGAATTTACTGTGGCTGGATTTGTCCTATAAATACTGTATTAAGAGTAAAGAAATATATATATAATAAATTAAATATAAATGAATTTGATACACCTGAATTTATAAAACATCCGTTTATAAGGTGGGTAATATTATTTTTATTTGTTACCACTATGATTGTCAGCAGGAGATTTAATATTCAAATCAATATGATATTATATGTTTTAATAGTAGCATTTATTCTCTCCATATTTTATGATGAAGAAATGTGGCATAAGTATTTATGTCCTTACGGGGTTTTATTAAGCTTAACCAATAAGGCTAATAATAAAAAAATCAAAATTGATGAAAAATTATGCAAGCAATGTAATTTATGTGAAAAGAATTGCCCAAATAATATTATAACAATTACAAAAGAAGTTCAGATGATTGGTGAAAAAGAATGTTTATATTGTTTTAAATGTCAAGATGTTTGTCAATTTGATGCAATAAGTTATAAGAAATAATTAATGGAAATACATTATTATTATTTGAATGATAACTAAATTAGTGATAAAATCTGATTAGAATAATCAACATTTTTAATTGTTATTAAAATTAATTATTAGGAAAAAGGAGGAGATTATCTTATGACTGTGAGAAAAGTAAAAGAAGATGTTTGTTCAGTTGGTGTGATTGATTGGGATAGAAGGCTTTTTGATCAATTGATTCCCCTCCCAGATGGTACAAGCTATAATTCCTATCTCATTAAAGGTACAATTAAAAATGCTTTAATTGATACAGTTGAACCTGAATTTGCAGATGAGTTAATTAAAAATTTACAAGAAAGTAATGTTACTAATATAGATTATATAATTTCAAACCATGCCGAGCAGGACCATTCTGGCTCTATTCCTCATATTCTAGATATATATCCTTCGGCTACCGTGATAACCAGTAAAAAAGGCAAAGAAATGTTAATGAATTTATTGGAAATTGATGAAGATAAATTTAAAGTAGTTGGGCATCAAGATGAAATATCTTTAGGCAATAAAACATTAGAGTTTATCGACACTCCTTGGGTACATTGGCCAGAGACAATCTCAACATTCTTAAGAGAGGATAATATACTATTTTCTTGTGATTTTTTCGGTTCTCATTTGGCTACAAGTGATTTATTTGTTGATAATGAAAGCGAAGTATATAGAGCAGCAAAAAGGTATTATGCGGAAATAATGATGCCTTTCAGAAAAGTAATTCAATCAAATTTGGTTAAGGTTAATAACTATGATATAGATATTATAGCACCAAGTCATGGCCCGATTTATGATAAACCTGACTTTATATTAGATGCTTATGAACAGTGGACTAGTGATGAAGTAAAACCGGAAGTAGTCGTTCCTTATATTTCAATGCATGGTAGTACCGAAGAAATGATAAATTATTTTGTAGAAAAATTAATTAAAAAAAACATTAAAGTCAAACCATTTAATATGGTGAAGATGGATCTGGGAGAACTAGCTATCTCTTTGGTTGATGCTTCGACTGTAATGCTTGGTTCACCTACTGTTTTAACAGGGCCACATCCTTTAGCAGCTTATGTAACTTATCTTGCCAATGCATTAAGACCTAAGACCAAATATGTTTCTATAATTGGTTCATATGGCTGGGCTGGTAA
>JAGXLU010000074.1 GCA_018334565.1 Halanaerobiales bacterium
TCTCTTTTTAATCTTTACCTGGTGAATAGAATCTATACTTATAAAGCTTTGAACTTTATCAGAAAGCTCAAATTTAAGATTGCCCACTTTATAAGTAGACTTCATTTTCTTAGATAAAGATAATAAATAATTACCGTTTTTAATTCTGATAGCATAATTTGTAAAAATAATCTCGTTTGGATTAGAATCTAAATATTTATATTGAGGAGGTTTAGGTATAACATTATATTTAGAAGGGTTATCTTTGTAATTATTTAAACTTCTAAATCAAAATTAAAATTTATAGAGAGTTTTCTTTTAACACTTTTGATAAATAAAAAGCCCTCAAAGGGCCTTTTATATCATTTGTATGTATTCAATTCATTTTTAAATAAAAATGAAATAACTTTTCTTCTGTCATAATTAAAAACTTAAAATACTTATACTATCGCAAATAATTAAGGGGATTAACAGCCCTACTGTTTATCTGTACTTCAAAATGTAAGTGAGGACCTGTGCTATTTCCGGTATTTCCAGAATAACAGATCACTTCATTCCTTTTTACCCATTCTCCCGTCCTGACTAAAAGTTGTGAATTGTGAGCATATAGTGTTCTTAACCCCTTTCTGTGTTCAATAATTATAGTCTTACCATAACCATTTGACCACCCACTGAAAACAACACGACCGGCTCCCGCAGCTTTAATTGAAGTACCCGTGTTTACAGCATAATCAACTCCCTCATGCATTCTACCCCATCTCATTCCATAATAAGAAGATATACGAGAATTGGCCGGGGCAATAAGCATTTTTTCTAATCTATCTTGATAGCCAAATTCAGGTTTGACGGAAGGAATTAATACTAAACGTCCTATTTCAGCTTTTTTGTTTTTATTTATATTATTAGCATTTCTAATTAAATCACTATTAATCTTAAAGTTCTCTGCTATACTTTCAATGTTTTGGCCAGGCCCTATTTTATATAATATTCCTTTTACAGGCAAGATTAATAAACTGTCTCCCGGTTTTATTCTGTTCATATTGTCTATATTATTAGCACCAATAAGGGTATCAATATTAACATTATGATCATGTGCTATTGACCATAATGTTTCTCCCTGCTCTACAACATGAACATGGATCCTTTCCATTAAACATCTATCAATATTTTGGTTTTTTAAATAATTTTTTCTAATATTTAAATCTATTATAAAATTATCGGTGTTCTCATAAAAACTATTATTATACACCTCATTAAGCTCAGTATATTTTAAATCCGTATTATATGTAGTTGACTTTACTAATCTGTCATCACCAAAAATAATATTATTATAATTCAGGAAAGTTATACTTATTATTATTATTACTACTACTAAAATAATCATATAATAATTCTTCACTTTAATCCTCCTAAATTACTACATAATAAATATAAATTCAAGTAAAAAATATTGATTATTAAAAATTGGATAATTAAAAGAAATTAAAATTACTGTGGTCATTACAAAAAAATCAGTTATATTATGACAAATTTCACCTAGCCATAAAGTATAATTTTTCATATTATGATATTATGTTGGTCTACTGTATTTAATTCATCATATATTTTTAAGTTTTCTTTAAGGCTTTTATCTATATAATGTAATATTTTATCTTTTTTAAAATTGGGTTTTATATTATCCTATATAAATGTTTTTAAAGATAGGTTTAAATTTTAGCTTTAAATATATTGATGTGTTTTTCGGGCTAATATAACCAGTATAAAGGGATTCAAATGTATAAATTACCTTTTTTGCTTTAATAAAATCATTATTTTATCCAATACTGCTATTATTATAACATCATATCTACCTAAAAATCCAGTCAAATTATGCCTATATATATAAAAAGTTGATAAATCATATTTTTCAATAATATTCTTGCAAATTCAATCACTGAATTCAAATCACACTTTTAGTCAAAAAGCAGGTGCTTTTATAATAAAACAATAAGGATTTATATTTATAAATCATGGTCTTATACTTTTATGAATTATGTTTTTTAAAAATTAATCAGAAAAAATAATCAATTTAAACTTTTGACTAAATTTCCTATTTTAGATATAATAATAAATGTAAGGCGATTGACATAAAATTAATTTATCATCTCATTTTTTAACTAAAATACTACTCTAATGCTCTTAATTAATTACTAAATCAATCGGTGTAACCTCTCAAATATTCAATTACAAAACTTCATTTACAGATCATATATCACTTCATATTATGTCAATTTCTCATTTTTTGATTTTTTGACAGTTATCAAGTTCAGTAATAGGGGGTGATATCTTTATAAATTGATGTTGG
This sequence comes from Halanaerobiales bacterium, assembly GCA_018334565.1. Taxonomy (GTDB): domain Bacteria; phylum Bacillota; class Halanaerobiia; order Halanaerobiales; family M55B127; genus M55B127. The sequence continues at coordinate 2,324 of JAGXLU010000074.1, forward strand.
CTTTTAAAAAATAGGGGGTTATATTAATGAAAAAAATTCTATCTATTTTGTTTGTTTTTACACTTGTTTTTTCTTTGATGTTCATCTTTAATACGGTTAAAGCTGAGGAAGTTGAAGTTACCTGGTGGCATGCAATGAGTGGTGGACGTTTAGAACCGGTCAAACAACTTGTAGAAGAATTTAACCAGTCCCACCCGGATATTACTGTTAATGCGACATTTACTGGTTCTTATCAGGAAACATTAAACAAAGCAATAACGGCTGCTAAAGCGGGTAATCCTCCTAACATAATTCAAACATACGAAGTTGGTACCCAAATGATGTGGGACAGCCCTTATGTAGTTCCCATTGAAGACTTAGCTGAACCGGGAGAAGTTGATTGGGGTGACTATCTATCTGTTGTAAGAAGATACTATACAAATCCTGAAGGTAAACTTGTTTCTATGCCCTTCAATTCATCAACTGCAATACTTTACTATAACAAAGATATGTTCAAAAAAGCAGGATTGGATCCGTTAAATCCTCCTTCATCGTATGCTGAATTAGGAAAAATGGGTAGACAATTAATAGATACTGAAACTGTAGAAAAAGCTATTACATTTGGCTGGCCGACCTGGGTTTTTGAACAAACTCACTATTGGACAGATAACAACTATGTTAATAACGGCAATGGTAGAGAAAAAAGAGCAACAGAAGTTCTCTTCAATCAGGAACCGGGTATGAAAATCATGCAAACTTGGGCTGATTGGGAAGAAAACGATATTTTGATTTATGGTGGAAGAGAGTATGAACCAGACGCTGCATTTATTTCACAAAATACAGCCATGTTAGTTCAATCAACTTCTCACTTGAAAGATATTATCGAAACAGCACCATTTGAAGTTGGCACAACCTTCTTACCCAGGCCTGAATGGGGTAATAGAGGTGGTACGACAATCGGTGGAGCATCTCTTTATATCTTTAAAGATAACCAGGAAAAAATGGATGCTGCCTGGAAATTTGTTAAATGGCTGAGCAATACCGATAACGCTGTCTTCTGGCATAAAGAAACCGGATATTTCCCCATCAGGTATAGTGCACTTACCAAGCTTATGAATCAGGGATGGTTTTCAGAACACCCCAGCTACCTGACTGCGTTTATCCAGGTACTAACCGCTAAAGAAAGCAATGCTACTTCAGGTGCTATAGTCGGTAGATTCCCTCAAATAAGGGATATTGTCGATGAAGCAGTTACATCGATATTCGGAGGCCAGGCAACTGTTGAAGAAGCATTAAATAATGCAGCTGAAGAAGCCAATCAGGTCATTGAACAATATAATGAATCACAATAGAGCTTAAACTATAAATAAGGGTGAGGTGGAAACACCTCACCTCTAATTAATATTTTCAGTAAAGAGAGGTTTAAAAAATGAACGAGAGCTATTTCAAGGAAAAAATTCTACCATATTTGTTAGTATTACCTTCTGTGTTGGTTATAATTATATTTTTGGTATATCCTTTCTATGAGGCTTTCAAGTTAAGTTTTTTTCAGGGAGGAGCATGGGGAACAAATCAAATATTTGTTGGTTTAGAAAATTATATAAATTTATTTTCTTCACCTAAATATTTAGCAAGTTTGGGACGAACTTTACTTTTTGCCAGTTTAGTTACCTTTATAGGTCTGGCCATTTCTTTGGGACTAGCTGTTTTATTAAATCAAAAAATTAAGGGTAGATTATTTTATAGAACAGCTATAATATGGCCTTATGCTTTATCAGCTGTTATTGCTGGTGTATTATGGGCTCTACTCTTTGATCCTTCCATAGGTCTTATAACATATATTGTTAAGGTTTTAACGGGGATTAGAATAAACTGGCGTACAAATGGAAATCTAGCCTTTGTGATTATTACTATTGCTGCTGCCTGGAGAAATATCGGCTATAACGTTATTTTCTTTATGTCTGCTTTGCAAAACATACCAAAACAAGTCTTAGAATCCGCAGAAATTGATGGTGCTAGTTCATTTCAGAGTTTTTTTAGAATCTCTATCCCCCTGATTACTCCAACCATGTTTTTCTTATTAATAATGAACTATCTTTATGCTTTTTTCAGAACTTTTGGTTTAGTCGACGTTGCTACACAGGGAGGCCCCGGTACTTCTACCGAAATATTGACCTATAAATTATATAAAGATGCTTTTGTATTTTTTGATGCAGGTTCGGCAAATGCACAATCAGTGCTTTTGTTCGTTTTTATAGTAGGATTTACATACCTGCAGTTTAAATATACGCAAAGGGGTGTCTTTTATGGCTAATAGAAAAAAGCTTAAAAGGATACTATTACATATTACAATCTGGATTTCTATATTGATTATCTGTCTACCTCTAATTTATGCTGTGATCATAAGTACTAGAGATCTTCAGGGTACTTTTGTTTCACCTCCTAATCTAAAATTTGGTTCAGATGCTATTGAAACATATAAAAAGGCTTGGACTACTGTAAATATGGGTAGGCTACTAATTAACTCGGGAATTGTAGCTATAACTACAAGTGTGGTTAAAATTATTCTTGCTATAATGGCTGCTTTTGCCATTGTCTTTTTCGATTTTCGAGGTAAGTATGTTGCCTTTGCAGCAGTCTTCTTAACACAATTGCTCCCAGTACCGGTAAAGATCGTACCTACCTTTGAATTAATGAAGGCCTTTAACTGGGTTGACTCATATTATGCCCTGACATTTCCCTATTTTGCTACAGCTACAGGTACATTTTTATTTCGTCAATTTTTCTTAACAGTACCTAATGATCTTGTTGATGCCGCCAGAATTGATGGTTGTTCTCCCATGACTTTCTTAAGAAAGGTTTTAATACCCCTTTCCTGGAATAATATTGGGGCTTTATTCTTAGTTGAATTTGTTTATATGTGGAATAGATATTTATGGCCTTTAATTATAACTAACTCTGAAGAAATGCGAGTGGCTCAAATAGGTATTAAAATGTTAATGACAACCGGTTCTATCAATCAGTGGAATATTATTATGGCAGGTGCCATTATAACCCTGATACCACCCTTAATAGTTCTTTTAATCCTACAAAAAACATTTATAGAAGGCTTTGTGATGAGGACAGGAAAATAATATATAAATAATGGGACCAGCCTCACAGCTGGGACCCCTCTACAAACAGTACAAACGGTTCTCCCGTAAACTACTTTCCGTTCCGTTGCCCCAAGTCATCATCCCTATGTCACATTTTACTCACAACTTACCAGTCTTAAACTCGATAATCCAGTTCATTAACTCCTGTTCTTCATGATATTACCAACTGTGTTTTAAAAATCCAATCGCACCTGCTGGTATACCAATACTCAGGTCGCAGTATTTCTGCCCTGCTTTGCCTTCAGTGCACCATCCGGCAGACTCGCTGACCTCTATCAGCGGCTAAACTACTTAACAGTTAATCAACCACTCTTATCTTGTCTCTAACTTCGGATAAGATCA